>JAHZIU010000004.1 GCA_022601315.1 Betaproteobacteria bacterium | reverse complement strand
TCGTCGACCTTGGGGTCAAGTAATGCCGTTCGAAGTTGCTCCCAATAAATTGACCAATTTTTAAAATCACTTAATTTCATATTGAAATGATAGCTTATAACGTCTTATATGGCTCATACACTTTTACTTAACATTTCAATGCTACTAATTTGCTTAGTAAAGTATGACTTGATGTCCAAGAGGGAAATTTATGGGCTGCTACGCGGTTGTCTGAAAATAGTAATGGAGGTGAGGAGAGGTCTTGCCGAATTGTCTCTCTCTATAATTTTATACGATGTCACTGAAATGACAGATTTTATGTCTGGTTGATGTTTCAATGTATAATCTAATTAAATAAATTAAACTTATAAAAGCTCCCATATTCGTTACTTTACACCCCGGGTTTTTTAATTAACATTTAGCTAAGTCGCTTTAAATATTCTTAGGTTATTGTTTGGCTACATATTAGCTAGTGCTTAAAAATTTAAGGTGATATCCCAATAAAATTAGCTGCATGATCATTAACAGCTAGTGGCGAAAGATCTATTATTTAGTATACATATACGGCAAATAGTAGTTGAGTTTTTGAGTCGCTCTGGGAGCTGGTCGGACTTTGGTAATTTAAAGGAATATTGAGAAGAAAAATAGGAAATAAATGGCCTGCTCACACGACAGATTCAGCAGATGTGAATAACGAATGCATTTTATTGATGGTTTCACACAGAACTTTCATTCTTTACGAACTTTTTCATTATCCGACGGTCTCTTCGGCGTCTCTAAACTGTGAAGCAATCTTTAACTTGAGTTTTTACAAGATTTATGGAATACATGCTAAAACATTTTGCTAAATTAGTTTTTCGTTATACGTATGGTAAAAAGCCAAAGGGATGGGGGCCTCGTATTAGGCAAGAATATGACTATTACACACCTGAAGACTATTATCAGGCATCAATTGTCTCGATTCTCAAAGCAGAGGATAAATGGTTAGATATTGGTAGCGGCAGAGACATATTCCCAAATAACCATAGACTAGCAAAAGTTCTGACGTCTAGAGCAAAAGAAACCGTTGGTGTAGATCCGAGTCCTAATGTTCTAGATAACGATTTATTAGATCGATCTTATTTAGGATTTACCGATAAGGTACCAGAAGAAAATTATTATAGTTTAATTACACTACGTATGGTTGCAGAGCATGTTGCTGATCCAGACGAACTTGTACGGCAAATTCATAGAGTTTCAGCAAGCAATGCCCATATCATCGTTTACACAATTTATAAGTGGTCGCCAGTCTCAATTATGACCAAATTCACGCCTTTCTGGGCTCATCATGGCCCAAAAAAATTTTTTTGGAGAGTAGAAGAGCGTGACACATTTCCTGTTGAATATAAAATGAATACAAAACTAGAGCTTGATAAAGCATTTTCTCATATGGGCTTTGTTAATACGCATTTTATGTATTTAGATGATTGTCGCACGTTGGCAAAATATAAACTAACATTGCATATGGAGTTACTTTTCAGAAAGTTTTTAAATCTTTTTAAGCTACACTATCCAGAGCTTTGTATTTTATCTATATACAAAAAAACTTGAAGATTCGTTAGTTGATTCGTAAACAATATTCCATGAATAAATTTTATTTTATATTAGTGGCTTACGCCATAAATTAAATTTATTTTTTCATTATATTCGTATTGCTCATTTCTAAATAATGACTACATTTTGCATGTGCTCCTTAAATTTCTTGATATAGAAATGCAATTTTTAATAACGCAATACAAGATTGCTTAGAAATTATTTCAGTTTATTGGCGTTAATGATTACCTTATTCCAGACTAATATGTTGCTTGGCATTACATATTATTTTAGGTGATTTTTAAAACTGTTGATAATGGGTGATTTTGAGACCATACCACTAATTATATACCTACTAAACCGAGGCAAAGATACTTGAGAGACATACTGGTTTTTCTTATTGTTTTCGGCATATTACCTTTTGCATTTTCGAGGTCTTATATAGGTGTCTATCTCTGGTCATGGATTGGTTATATGAATCCTCACCGGCTAAGCTGGGGTTTGGCATATAATTTTCCTTTTGCGCTAGTAATCGCAATAGTCACAATCATTTCTTTCTTGATTGCTCCAAAGAATTTAAAATTCTTTTGGTCCCCAACGATAGGGTGGCTTCTTCTTTTCAATTTCTGGATGCTTGTTACAACAATTTTTGCTACTAACCCTGGTGATGCATGGACGCAATACGATAAAGTAATAAAAATCCAGTTTATGATATTCGTCGCTCTTTTTGTTCTTGGAGATAGGGAAAAAATACATACACTTATTTGGATAATTGTAGTATCCATTGGTTTCTATGGATTTAAGGGAGGAATTTTTACGCTAATGACAGGTGGCGGCTCCCACGTCCTAGGACCAAAGGGCGGGTTTATTGAAGGAAACACAGAAATAGGTCTAGCCTTGGTAATGGTTTTACCATTGGTCTGGTATTTGTATCTAAATACTAAAGAAACTTGGGCGCGCTATGGCTTAATGGCTTCTATGTTTCTTATTCCTGC
>JAHZIU010000225.1 GCA_022601315.1 Betaproteobacteria bacterium | reverse complement strand
TAGGGGATAAGTCGCAATGCCAATACTGCACCCAACCACCGTCGGACTTTTATTGAGCACATGCGGTGTTTCCATAATTTGCAGAATTTTCTGCGCAATAAATCCGGCGTCTTCCGGGCGTTTGATCTCATCCAGAATCAAAACAAATTCGTCGCCACCAAAACGCGCAGCTAGATCGCTCTTGCGGATACAAATATTAAGACGTGCCGCCACGCTTTTAAGCAAACGATCGCCTTCATCATGACCCATGCTGTCATTAATATCTTTGAATTTATCCAAATCCAGGAACAACACGGCAATATAGCTATTGTTACGTTTGGCCCTTGCCAACACGCGCTCCAGATGCTTGATACATTGATTGCGATTCGCCAGGCCGGTCAAATGATCATATTGCGCCAGTTGAATTAATTTTTCTTCACTGCTTTTACGCAATGTAATGTCGTGCAGTGTTACCAGATAAACATTTTGCTCATCCCAGTCAATCAACACCAAACTCATTTCGACGGTACGACCATCATCCAACTGAATCTCAATATTTTGACCCGGCATCAATTCTGACGGTTGGTTTAACTGGTCGGCTTTATTGTTATCGCTATCATGATTGCTGCCTGTTTCTCCTGCACCCTCCAGCGCCACGACAAGCGCTGCGTCGTCACCATCCTCTGTTCCTGTAGGCTTCATATCACCCACGTTCTCAAGAGAGCAATAATTAGACACGTTAAATTTCGGCATCGCCGCCTGATGACACCCCAACATTTCCTCAGCCTTTTGGTTGGCATCCAGAATATTGCCGTCGGCATCAATAATGGCGATACCATCATAGGAAAGTTCAAACACCTGACGAAATTTCTGGTTGGTGCGTTTCAATTCGGCGATCAAGCGCTCATTTTCTTCCGTTATTCCTGCATCTTGGATACTGACTGCCCCAGATTTCGTCGAAGCACCATAAAGAGTATCCACCTGACCACTTTTGATGGCATCCATGAGCGCCGTAAGCTTGAAATTTTTCTGTTTTAATTCCCATTCAGTTCGATGCAGGACTTGTTTTTGGGCTTCCAATTTGGCAATCGCATCACGTGTTTTTCTATTAGCACGCTCAATATTTGCACGCTCACTTCGCAGTGAAGAAGATCTACTTCCATCTGAGCGAAAACCCATCTTCGTTATTCTCCTAGCCTGTTATCAAACATGTTACTTAGATTGTCAGATTCAGAGGTGTTTAATTTCGTAGATTGTCCGGAAAGTATGCCACCAACGTTGACAAATTGCCGGCCAATATGCATACCTTTAGAGTCAATATTAAATTCCCGTATGCCTTTATCATGTTGAGAGCCGCGCATCTTCAACACCGTAATGCCACGACGCATTTCGCCCATAATTTCAGCATAACGTAATAAAATTATGGTATCGGTAATGGTCGAAATATTGGCTTCCGTCACAGAAGACCCTCCCATCAAGCTAGACGTAGTAGCCGTTAACAACGTTGTACAGCGTTTTTCTTTTAAATGCGAGGTCAAGCCAATAATAAACTCTCTAAAGCTACGTAGTGTTGCCACCCGCTCCATCGCAGACAGACTATCAACCACCGCCCGGGTTGGCTTAAATTCTTCAATAGCCTTTTTGATTTTCAACAAATGATCTTCTAGGCCCAAACTTTCTGGATAACAGGCAATAATTCTTACCAACCCTTTTTCTTCCAGCGTCTGAAAATCCTTGTTCCAGCCAATCGCGTTACGCAAAAGTTGAGCTCGGGATTCTTCAAAAGCAAAATAAAGCGTTCTTTGATCATTATTTGCTGCCTCGTGAAGAAAGGTACTAGATAGCAAAGTCTTACCCGTACCTGTAGCGCCACTCACTAAAATAACGGAATCCGCAAAGAAACCGCCTTCACACATTTCGTCTAAATCCGGCACACCGGTACTGGTTCGTTCAGCATTTGATTCTTGAGTTAACTGTATTTTTGACAGCGGTAAAATTTCGATACCCTGCGACGAGGTCGTAAACGGCACTTCGCCTTTATAGTGCGAAGCGCCCCGATACTTCAGCACTTCAATCGTTCTCCGCCTTCTTTCGTCTTCGAGTATGTTACGTAAAACGATCACGTTATCAGAGGCAAACTCTTCCACTGCAAATTTTGATATTTCACCAAATTCATCGGCGCGTTCACCAGTAACCATAGCCGTTACACCGATATCTTCCAACATTGCTACCAGTCTTAACATCTCACGGCGAACAATGCTAGCATCAAAAAATTGTTGAAATAAAGCATTGAGCGAATCGATACAAACTCGTTGGGCATTCACCTTTTTTACTGCGTGCTCAATACGAGTTAATAAAGGTGCAAAATCAAAGTTACCAGTCTCAACCAGAATTCTGCCGGGAACCGGAGACATATCGACAAAGGCCAACTTGCCTTGTTCTTCCAGTTGCTGCAGATCCCAGCCGAAAGACTCAACATTTTTTTTTATTTTTTTAGGATGTTCTTCAAAAGTTACAAAAACACCATGTTGGCCATAATCAGTGATGCCTGCATGTAAAAACTGCAATGCCAGAATCGTCTTGCAACTACCGGCCGTGCCGGCCACCAATGTACCGCGACCCTTGGGTAAACCACCATCTGTAATATGATCAAAGCCAGGAACACCTGTCGGTAATTTTTCTACGCCAAATTCTTGTTCTATTTTTATAGCACTCATTACTACACCTCCTTTGCAATAATATCCAAACCAAGCAAAACTTCTGTTCGATCACTTAAATCACCAATCACCATTTTTATCGGTTCAGGCAGTTGCCTAATGACGGCCGGTGTCGCGAGAATCTTATCTTGTTCGGCAAGTGCGGGGCTTTTTAGAATATCGACAACTTCTATTTCATAACCACCTGTCAATTCTGTCTCGCAGATTTTTCTTAAGTTTTGCATGGCTCTCCTTGACTGAGGGGTTTGTCCCGTCACATACAATTTAAGTAAATATCTTGGCATTAAATGTTCTCCTTTTCTTTTACCGTTAAAGGTTCATGCAAGCGATAAAAATCGACCAAATAACCCATTAATTCAAGCGCCAATAATCGACCTTCCACCGTATAAGCACGGGCACGCTTAGGATTTACATTTTTGGTTTTCTGGGTAACGCAATTGATATGCAGTTGCACCACATCACGAGGTCCGGCATAGAGCCTACCCAAAGATTCTGCAATTTGACTTACTTTATGACTGGGCGGCTTTTCAGAAAAAGCCAGGGCTTCAAGATAATCATCGAGTAGGGCTGCATATTTTTTTTCATAAACAGCAAAACTATCAACAGCTCGCTGTTGCAAAGGACCTGCACCGTATATGGCGGCACTCACTGAAGAATCCTGCCAACCGGTAAGCAATTTGTGTGACTCCAAGGCTTCACGCAGTTGCACAGTTTCAGTTCTTTTCTGCTGGATCACTTCTTCTCGCAGACGAAATAAATCGACAAAGACCTTAACCTTGCTTGTCACAATTACTGGATCATAGGGTTTGAAAATGAAATCAACGGCGCCGATTTCGTAGCCTTTTTTTATCCGTAGATCATCTCTTTCGATGGCTGATAAAAAGATAATTGGCAATTTTTCAGATTTTTTTTGCTTTCTGATCAAAGTTGCGGTTTCTAGGCCATCCATCTCTGGCATCATTACATCTAGCAAAATTACAGCAAACTCTATCTCATGCAATCGCTCAAGGGCTGCATAACCAGATTCTGCCCGCACCAGATTTTCTCCTAACACGGTCAAAGTATTTTCCAAAATAAAAAGATTGTTTGGATCATCATCGACCAACAGGATATTAACTTTCTGCGCTGGCGACTGTTGAAGACTGTCTTGTGATTCTTGTTTTGGCGATTCTCGTTTCACAGATACCCCCCTCTAAACTACAACGGCTTCACCTATTTCAGTCTCAGTACTCATGAAATAATAAGATTACTATGTGCGTTGGCAAGCACAAGAATTTATACTGCATGGTCTGCAAACTGACTCCAACACTATCGATTCTAAGGTCAATGGCATGTTAAGAAGCCACCATGTAGTTAGACCGGTTTACCAGATGAAATTTTCTCGAGCGTTTGCTGCGGTTTGGCCCGACCATTACCGTTACTTGTTCGCAATGCCATACATACTCCAAAGTGAGAACTATTATCAGCAGTACCGCGCAAAAGTATTTGCTAATAACTATTAGTTTTACATTAGCAAATAAAATAAACT
>JAHZIU010000224.1 GCA_022601315.1 Betaproteobacteria bacterium | reverse complement strand
GAAGGGAGCAAGCTTACGAGATACAGGTTCGCTCTTGCGCCGGTAACCAGGTGGCACTGCATACTGGCACATCTTCTTAACAGTCTGACGGTGGATACCAAAATAACGCGCAACTTCTCGCTCGCTCCTGCCTTCCACCATTACCGCACGCCGAATCTTTACGTATAGTTCCACTGAATACATCCTTTTCGCCTTTCACTTGATGCTAATCGCATCAGCTTACAGGCATTAGGCTGGTACACTTTTATTCCGCGATAACCGCGAAAATCAGTGCGCTTCAGTGGTACATTATTACTCCGTTATTTATATAGCACTAGAGACATATGAATTGAAGGTAGCGATAGCTACGTTCATGGTTAGCCTATCAAAAAGCATAACTTCTACCTCGAGATAAACAAACCATAGATTTAGAATGGCTTTTGATAGGTGTGGCAATGACGTCTTCCAGCGTCTAGTCACGCTCCGCCCGTTATGGTTTGTTATGGCAGTGTATATTTTGAATACAGTTCTGCCATGCATATAGAACCGTCCACCGCCATGTAGGGAAGCATGGTTGCCTCCGGTTCTAATTCAAAATATTAATGACGGAAATTTTACGCGTTATTTGATACTGCTTAGCGGAAGGTGATAGCCCAAATCCAATTTCAATTCATTTGTCCCGATGTTTCAAAGTAACTGTCCGCTGTCAATTATAACAATAACTTTGAATTTTATCTGTAAATCTTCTTTTACGATTTCTCCTATCTATTTTACATAATATAAATTATAAGCAATAGGGTGTAGCAAAAAAACACGAAGAAAATCAGATTTTATCTTTTCAAATTTAATCAATATGCTGATAAACACCTTTCGGCATGAACGTTTAATCGCCCACGCAGCGACCTGCTTAATAATCGTAATTCCTCACAATCAACGCCTTCTTAAGTTACTCGCCCCGTATTATCAAATGACAGCATACCAAGAGGACAGGCAATTCCGTTGGGTCAACTCGATCTATCGACCAGGAACAGACTTTGAATTCAACTAAGGGCAATAACTAACATATTTACTTTGTACGGTTCATTCGAAAATTGCACCGGCTCAATGTGTGTTTAACGGAAGCATAAGTAAATCAACAAGGTAATCATGTTAAAATTACAAGGCTCTGAATCGAGTTTAGTTATGTTGTTATCCTAATAACATAGCTTAACAGACAGAAGATGAAGAGAATGGAGAATTAAAATGGAAAGCGGATATGAATTAAGAAAAACTGCTGGAAAAGGTGAAGGTATTTTTGCGACGAGATTTTTTACGGCTGGTGAAATAGTAATGGTCGGAAGAATCGAAAAAAAACTGGACAAAAATCATTCTCACGCATCACAGGTAGGTGAAAATGAATATGTATTTCACGCTGGGTTAATAACTAAGGTTAACCATTCCTGCAATCCAGATTGTGGAATTAAACTAAATGAAACGGGAGCTCATGACTTTGTGGCCATGAGAGATATTAATATTAACGAAGAAATAAACTTCGATTATGCCATGAGAAATTACGGTGTTGATTATTTCCCAAAACATTGCAAATGCGGTTCGGAAAAATGTCGCAGTACGATTTCTGGATGGAAAGATTTACCAGATAAAACAAAGAAGGATTACAAAGGTTTTGTGGCACCCTACTTGCTTGCATTGGATACAAAGCACTCTTTAGAGAAAGCATGTATTTATCAAAACATGTCAACTGGATCTAAGGCTGTCCCCCACCTAATCGTTGAGACACTCCGTAGCGTCAAGTGAGCTTGGTCGTTAGAGCCTTCTTCTTATTTGCTAAAGTAGTAATTCAATCATAGCAAATTAATCTGTAACAAATTAATCTGTACTAACTCAGGCCTGATCTGACAGTTATCCGATTTTTTTGGTGTCTGTCAGTTTAGATTTGAACTAAATTCTTTTCAGCCCAAATTGATTGTCCATTAAGTAATGTTTCCGGTAGTGTGCGTACACAACACATTTTTCTTGATGAGTACGTTCATTGTGTATGATTGATGTCGTTAATCGCCAAATATAGTTGATAATCATGGTGATCTACACGCCCACAATACTCGGCACCTCTGTCCGTTAAGATACGTATCTTGTGAACCCAAATTAGCTTAACGGCAAACGATCTGTACCAAGGATTAAATAAAAACCAACTACTGCATTTACGATTAATACTGCAGTTATCATGGGTAGAAATTTATTCTTTACAATCATTTGTTATCTCTTAAAGTATTAGTGTTGCATCAAAACTACGTGCTTGGTATATAGGATAAGTTATAGATTAATTGAAACTATAACAATGTATGTTTTCAAGGCATTAGTTTACAATCTTATAAGACCAGGCAATCTGGGAATAGTTGCAGATTGTCCATTCTATTCTGTAGCTCAAGACAATAAAAAACCACTACACAAAAGCAGGTTAAAATAAAAGATTTTTAATTGTAGTAGTTCAGACTTATACTGGAATTTTTATAATATAAACTTTAACTTGCAATTCCCCGTGGCTTGCCACGGGGAGCATTATAGATTGTGTTTTTGAAGTTAGCGTAGCGCGCCGTTTTTGGTTTTCTGTGCCGTAATACTCCATAGTCTTGCCGTGGGGATAGGCGCAGGGTGCGCGGAGCAAATTTATCACAACCAGATTATTTTTCTTCATGCCACAACCCCTATTTTAAATACTCCATAAGGCGTACATTTTCAAAAAATGTATTTTGGTTTATTTTCCAACGATGACCAGGAATAAACCGTTAAAAGCAAAACTCGTCTTTAAAGGGTGGATTAAAAAGGGGATTTAGCTACGGGATCATACCCGTTTACGCTGACTGAGGTGGCATTTTAATAACTTTTCTGCCTCATCCGTTTTTGTGGCTCTAGTTCACAAGTTTCTATGGGTACGAGCCGTTGCGCACTACTATCTCCATAGCAAATACAACCAATGTTTTCAGAGCTGAGGCGGCATTTTTATTAGATACTGCTGAAGGATTCTTGCAATATTCTGGCCATTCATAAGTTTTCTACCTGACCAGTTTGAGTCTAATGTGCAAATGCCTATCGACAAGTGCCAAAACGTTTCTTTATTAGGTTCGGTGATTGCGTGAGTATTAAAAAAGATAAGCAAAATTACGATAGTAAGTCTACTTATATGAAGTCAAACAAAGACAGTCCGCTTATTGATACAAAGGATTTTTGTGCGGCTTCCAAGAATAGCTGTTGTCTATTTAAATCTGATATGGCTTTTGCTAAATCGACATCTTGTAATTGCGATAGTGTTTTCTCGAATTGTATTTCTAAATCGCTGCCTACACTTTCTAAAGTATCAATTTCCTGTAATCTTGCACCTACTGCGGAGCGTGACGTGAGAATTTGTTCTAATCCATGATCCAGGTTTGTTAATGCTGTATTGATGTTATTCGTCAATCTTGTTGCATTGGGGTGGCCGCTTCCCGGTGCTTCCAACGCAGTAATTAAATCACCAACAGTTTTAAATACACTTTGATTGGTACTGGGTACTATTGTAAATATATCGCCGTCTGCTGGCTTGCCATCGATTTCGAATTGTAGTCCGTCAAAACTGATATTTGCACTATCAGTATAAGCATTACCAGCTGATAGCGTTACCGTTGTTGTTGTATTAACAACATCATAGGTAATCACATTAGTTGGTGAAACACTAAACCGTATTTCGTAGTTGTTTCCTGTCAGGCTCGCAGGATTAGTGACAGTACCCGTATCAATAATTCCTGCACCGTTATTTGTTGCATTGGCCGCAGTGGTAAATACACCATTACCATTTTTAATACGCTCAAATATATTTGAACCTGAATCGCTGACCGCTAATTGTCGTGTTGCGCTGACTTGATTTAATCGTTGTCCTTGATCACCGTTGTATTGAACAGTTAGATCTGTTTGAGAAAACGGCTTAGTTGAACCTTGGAATCCTGAAAACAGGAACTTGCCCGTTCCATCTGTTGCATTTGCAAAACCAACTAATGCATCAAAACGACCACGCAGCTCAGTTGCCAAGCTCTGTCTATCTGCATCAGATAACGTTGGATTACCTGCATTTACTGCCAATCTACGAACATCTTGAAGATTTGATGTCACGCCTTCAAAAACACTTTCAACTAACCCTAATGTTGAGAGCGCATTAGTACGGTTAACTGAATACTGCGTATTAAGTGATAATGTTTGTGTAACATTTATCGCCTGGGCCGAAGCAATGGGATCGTCAGAAGGCGTGAGAATACGCCTTTCCGTGGAAATATGTTGTTGTATATCAACTAACTTAGCTTGTTGCTGTAGGAGTGCAGCTGTACCTACATCATAAATTGTGCCAGTGCTGAGACGCATAATATTTTTCCTTTATCAGTTATTGTTAGCCAATTCGTAGTAATGAATCGAAGAGTTGGCTGCTGATTTCGATAACTTTACTTGATGCCTGGAAAGCTTGTTGATAACGCAACAAATTAGCGGCTTCTTCATCTAAATTAACACCTGATATTGCCTGAATTGATTGTGTTGTTTGGGCTAACAAATTTTCCTGCGCTTTACTGGTAACTTCCAATTCCCGCGTATTATTACCAATCTGGCTTACAATTTGTGCATAGGAGGATTGATACGATGCAGTACCACCCGCCAGTGTATTTTGAATCTGTAAACCACCCAGTAGTAGTGCGTTACGATTATCTGCGTTACCACCGGTATTAGGCTCAATTGTAAATACATCACCGGCGGCTGGGGCGCCATTAATTTGTACTGTAAAACCATTATAAGTAATGTCCGCGCCTGCAGTAAATGCGACATTAGTTGGGTTACCAGTACCTGTACCAGTTACATCAAATTGACCATCATATGGTGTATGAAATGTTAAAGTAACAGGTTGCTGTAAATTTGCATCTAATGGCAATGGATTGACTGTACCCGCAGTAATTGTTCCATTTCCTGTATTTGTAGATGCTGAATTAGTGCGTATTGGCGCAGCAGCAGCAATCTCCGCCGTATCTTTAATATTTACAGCTATATTTTTGGCACCATCAATTGTTGGTTGTATTAAAAAACCTTCACTGGCATTAATGGTTGCCCCAGTGAGTGTAATTCCATCCAGTGTAAACGGATTAGCTACCGAAGGTAATGTCGTTGTACTAACTGAAGTATTATCAGATAACCGGGTTAACGTATAATTCGTTCCATCATAAGAAAATTGGTAATCACTTGTCGTTAGAGCGTTGGTGTCAGTAATATTTGCTGTGATATTAGATGCAGAATTGTTACCGGCATTGGCAATTGTTTTTGGTGTAGGTACTGAAAAGAACTCTCCTCCCAAATTATTATTAAGGTCCTGGCCTAATTGGTGTTGGTTATTAAAGTCTTGCGCTAAACCTATGGCTATCAGCCCAAGAGATTTTTGTGCATCATCAAGTGATCCTCTTCGAAACTCAAGAATTCCGCCTAAACTACCACCTCTTATCTGATTCTCCGGCAATTGAATTGTATTATTGCCACTTGTATAACCGATAGTCATTTCTTCTGGATTATTGGGATTTATCATGGCCTTCAATGTCAAGGTTTGTGTCCCAACAACTAATGCCTGACCATTGCCAATAAATAGATTAAATGTTCCATCGCTTTGTTGTATCACGTCAGTGTTAATTAGCTGACTTACTTGGCTTATTAAATTATCACGTTGATCAAGCAAATCATTGACAGGTTGTCCGCCAGATGCACCTTCAGCACGCCGAATACTATTATTTAGTTCTGCAATTTGAGACGCTAATGAATTGATTTCAGTTACATTGCTGGTAATCTGCGTGTCAATACCTTCCCGGATATCTGACAGACGCTGATCCATCGTCTTAAATTTTGAAACCAAAGCTTCGGCGTTACTTAATAATGCCTGACGTGACGGTACCTCGGCCGGATTGGCAGCAACATCATGCACAGCACTAAAGAAATTTTGTAGTGACGGAGACAATCCTGAGTTAGCATCTGCCAGCAAGTCATCAATTTGCTTGACTTCAGTAAAGTGGGTATCCAATTGGCTGCTTTGCGATTGTACTTGTAATGCCTGGGTAACCAGAAATTGACTATAGATACGCTGTACTGTCGTTACATGAACACCCTGCCCGAAAAATCCTGCACCAGATGAATTCGGTATATTTGTAGCCTGGATTACCTGCTGGCGATTAAAACCCGGTGTATCAGCGTTACTGATATTATGGCTGGTTGTCAGCAAGTTTGCTTGTGCGGCACTAAGGCCAGAAACACCAGTACTTAATATTCCCATAGCGTTACACTCATTCTAAATAGTAGAAAATTATTTCAGTTTATTTAAGCGGCATGGCAAGACAGGAACTAAAGGGTATTACGCTGCCATATTGCTTTGTTTACGTTACATATTCGTGTTGAGTATTCGAATTAATTTATCCGCATACTTTGGGTCTGTTGCGTACCCTGCTTGTTGCAGTCCGTTCGCAAATGATGCAGCATCCTGCGTATTCAATACTTCAGCATAGCGCGGATTCTTTAACAGTAAATTCGCATAGTCCTGAAAACCTTCTGCATAAGAATCATATGCTCTAAATTTCTCCACCATTTGCTGGGGTTTGTTATTGATATATTCTGTGGTAACTGTTTCAACAACGGCACCCTGCCAATTTGCGCCCGCTTTAATGCCAAACAAATTATGGCTTGGGGTATTATCCGGATGACGAATTTCATGTTTACCCCAACCACTCTCCAGTGCTGCTTGTGCAATGATGAAATGCGCTGGTATGCCAGTAGATTGCGATGCAATTTTTGCATGTGACATAAGATCATTAACAAAATGAGCAGGCTGATTTGAGAGTGAATGTAACGGCGCATTTGATGACAATTTATTTTCTAGTATTTCTTTGACTGATTGTTCAAATGATTCAGAAGGCTCACCAAGAGTTGATAAAAGTTGATTGCTCGTGGGCCAGAGTTGCTGAGACATATCTCTAGCCTGCTCTTGTAGTGTTGTTGAATCATTTTGCGGATAAATTGATGACAAAATCGCTTCGGTTTCGCTTATTGATGTCAAAGACTGGGTCGATTCAGAAGGCGGTTTAAATGTTGTCTGCGTTAATTGCTGCACCATCATATCGGCTAGCCCTATTCCTTTTGATGACAAATGTTGTGCTAATTGCTGATCATACATTTGTGTATAAAATTGCGTTTGTTGGCTATCAAGAATCCCATCTTTTGGTGTGGCATCACGCATGCTTTTGAGTAACATATGCAAAAATAACGATTCAAATTGCTTTGCCACTTCATGCAATGCTTTGTCCGGATCTTTCTTGGACAATAGACGAATATCATCAATACCTTTAGTATCAATTGCAAGTTTGCTTGAAATATCAATTGAATTAATCATATTTTTTCCATTAGATTATTTCTAATTCAGCACGTAAAGATCCGGCTGCTTTTAATGCTTGCAAAATAGAAAGCAAATCCTGGGTTGTTGCGCCGATTGCAGTTAAAGCATTTACGACTTCTCTTAAATCCGCACCACCGGGTATTTGCATCAAATTTCCTTCATCGGTGCGTATTTCAACTTGTGCACGCTCCGCAACTACAGTTTGTCCGCCTTGTGCAAAAGCACCTGGCTGGCTGATAATCGGTTCACTATTTATGATAATAGACAAATTGCCATGCGCAACTGCGCTGGATTCTAGTGTTACAGCTTGATTCATAACAATTGATCCTGTACGCGCATTTACTATAACCTTAGCCATAGCTCTTGCTGGCGTGACATCAATATTTTCAATTTGCGCAATAAACATGACACGCTGATTGGTATCCGATGGTGCTCTCACCTGAATTAATCGACCATCAATTGCTGTGGCGGATCCCGGTGAAAAAGAATTTATGGCTTCGGCAATGCGGATAACTGTTGTGAAATTTGTTGAATTTAGTTCAAGATTTACAAATTCACCCTGACCAAGTGATGTAGGAATTGCACGTTCAACCAGTCCTCCGCCGGTTATTCGGCCAGCACTTAAATGGTTAATTTGCACGCTGCTACCTGCCGCTGCTGCGCCTACACCACCAACAAGAATGTTTCCCTGAGCCATTGCATAGACTTGATTATCCACCCCTTTTAAAGGGGTCATTAACAATGTCCCTCCTCGTAAACTTTTTGCATTACCCATCGATGAAACGGTGACATCAATTTGCTGCCCTGGTTTTGCAAAAGAAGGTAATGTAGCAGTAACCATCACAGCCGCAACATTTCGAAGTTGAAGATTTGTACCGGGCGGCAGGTTGACACCAAGTTGCCCCAGCATATTTATAATGCTTTGAACTGTAAACGGTGTTTGCGTTGTTTGATCACCACTGCCATCCAGTCCAACAACTAGACCGTAGCCAATTAATTGATTGCTACGTACTCCTTGAATACTTGCCAAATCTTTAATCCGCTCAGCAGCACTGAGGCCAGAGATTAATAGGCTACCGACAAGCATAAGGCCAATGATAAAATTCCGTAATGTTATATATTTATTCATTTTTAGTGATGGCAAGCAATTGGTAATTAAAAAGGAGTTACGTTAAGAAAGAAACGAGACAACCAACCCATGGTTTGGGCTTCGTCGATATACCCATTGGCGCGATATTCAATTCTCGCATCCGCAACTTGTACTGAAGATATTGTGTTATTGATGATATTAATCGGATTTACAATACCAGAAAGACGAATAAACTCTTGTCCCTGGTTAATACCAATTAGTTTTTCACCACTTACAAGTAGATTACCATTCGGCATAACCTCTATGACCGTTACACTAATAGTGCCCGTAAAATCATTATTACTGGAGCTGGCGCCACTTCCATCAAAGGTATTATTTGATTCTGCTTCTAATGTCGTGCCTCGTAAGAAACCAAGTGGCACACCAACAACAGTAGGGACAGAAAAATCAATGCCGCCTTTGCGATCTATATTACTACCTGAGCTTTTACTTGCATTGGTTCTCTCATTAAGAGTGACGATAATTGTGTCGCCTAATCCACGTGCACGTCGATCTTCAAATAATGGTGTATAACGATTGGCTGGCGCACTGCTAACTGTTTGAAAAATACCGCCACCGAGCTCAACAGCCGTAGGTTGCGGCAAAGGTCGTGTCGTTGCGGGTTGATGTATTGTGGTTGAAGGTGTAATGGCACAACCTGAAACCACAGCTATCAGCATCAATAGATATAGATTTTTACGAAAAAATTGAAATTGCAGGCTGATTTCCATTACATCACCTTAGCTTTTTAAGTAATCTTATAACTGTGTCAATCTTTGCAACATTTGATCTGAAGTCTCAATTGACTTGGAATTAATCTCATAAGAACGTTGCGTTTGAATCATATTGACCAATTCTTCTACTACATTAACATTGGAAGTCTCGACAAAACCTTGATTTAATATTCCTAATCCATTGGTGCCAGGTGCGTTTTGGTTTGGTGTGCCACTGGCCGCAGTTTCAAGATAAAGATTCTCACCGACCTTTTGTAGTCCAGCCGGGTTTATAAAATTAGCTAATTGAATATTACCAATCTGAATAGGCGCAACAGCACCTGGTACTGCAGCAGAAACCGTACCATCACGTGCAATAGTAACGTTTAAAGTATTAGGAGGAACCGTAATTGCTGGTTGTATTACAAAACCGCTTGAAGTTACAAATTGGCCGTTGATATCTGATTGAAAAGCACCATCGCGTGTATATGCAGTCGTGCCGTCAGGTAATAAAACCTGAAAAAAGCCCGCACCTTGAATGGCAACATCTTTTTGGTTTTCTGTCTGCTGTAAATTTCCTTGCGAAAAAATACTTTCAGTAGACACAGGCTTAACGCCTGTACCCATTTGCAATCCTGAAGGTAAGAGTGTCTGTTGAGAAGATTGCGCGCCTGGTTGACGAATTGTTTGATATAGTAAATCTTCAAAAACGGCGCGTGCACGTTTAAAACCATTCGTGCTAACATTCGCTAAATTATTAGCTATAACATCCATTTTCGTCTGTTGTGCATCCAGACCGGTTTTTGAAATCCATAAAGAGCGAACCATAATTAACCCCGTAAATTAATATTATGCTTAATTGTTATAGAAATAAATTTATGCTCTAACAACCATGATCTCACTTGCCTG
>JAHZIU010000223.1 GCA_022601315.1 Betaproteobacteria bacterium | reverse complement strand
TAAACCATGAGCAATTAATTGTTGACATAAAACAGGTAGACCGAGTAAGCCCATATAAATTACGATTGTTTGATTGGGTTGCGCCAAAGTAGGCCAGTCCAGCTCCACGCTGTTATTTTTAAAATGACCAGTGACAAAAATGCAGGATTGCGCATAATCCCGGTGTGTGAGTGGTATACCTGCATAAGAAGCCACACCGGAGGCTGCAGTGATACCGGGTACGACCTGAAAGGGGATGTTGTGTGTGCGTAAAGTTTCTATTTCTTCGCCACCTCGACCAAATATAAAAGGATCGCCGCCTTTAAGTCGCAGTACACGTTTTCCTTCTTTAGCCAGTCTTACCAGCAGGTTATTAATGGATTCTTGAGGGATTGTGTGATGACTGCGTTCTTTGCCTGCATAGATATGTGTTGCATCACGCCGGACCATTTTTAGGATTGGTGGGGAAACCAGTCGATCATATACGACAACGTCAGCTTGTTGCATAAGTCGTAAGGCACGAAAAGTTAACAAATCAGGATTTCCTGGCCCGGCTCCGACTAAATAGACTTCTCCTTGCGGCGCATCATCGTGTTCATTTTGTAATGATTTTAATAGATAGTCTTGAGCTGCTTTGTCTTTTCCCGAAAGTATCATTTCTGCAAATGGTCCTTGCAAGGCCTTTTCCCAGAAGATACGCCGTTTCTCAGGGTGTGAAAAATGCTGTTTAACTGTACTGCGAAATTTGCCTGCAATGGTCGCCAGACGAGCATAGGCTTCCGGTATGATGGTTTCTAGCTGTGCGCGGAGTTGTCTTGCCAAAACAGGTGATTGGCCGCTGCTGGAAACTGCAATTAAGACTGGAGTGCGATCAACGATCGAAGGGATAATGAAGCTACATAAATCCGGGTTATCTACGACATTGACTGGAATATTTCGGGTCTTTGCAGATTCGAAAATTAATTTATTAATGGCATGATCATTTGTTGCGGCAATGACTAAAACCGTGTTTTCCAGGTGTTCAGGTTGGAAATGTTTTGCTTGGTGTGTAATTTTTTTCTGAGTGAGTAACTCTGTTAATGGTTTATTAAGTTCAGGCGATATAACGGAGACTTGTGCGCCTGCTTGTAGCAAAAGTGTAATTTTTCGGATAGCCACATCCCCACCGCCAACAACCAAACATGGCTGGTTATTGATATTAATGAAGATTGGTAGAAAATCCATTGTTTAGCAGGGTGATGAAGAAGTGCTGAAATAAAATACCGCTGATTATTCAGAACTAAGGTCAAAGACATTAGTTCAAAAACTAATCAGCGGCTAGATAGTAAGTGCTAATATTTTATTTGAATACGTTACAAATTTGCGTCATGTTGCATTATTTCTTCAAGATCTACGCCCACCTCAGATTCGCCCTCAAAGACTGTACCTAATTTCTTTTGACTCATATGTTTAAGGTTGAGGTTGTAGATTTTCGCAGATAGTGGAAAATATTTGACTTCAGAAACCAGTGCAGGTGCATTTTTCATGAAGAAAGTAACAAATTCTTGGATTTCTGGTTTATTGGTGGATTTCGCATTAACATAAATAAATACGGGGCGGGATAAAGGTTGGTAACTGCCATCTTCTACAGTTGATGCGGATGGGAGTATTCCGCCATTACCATTATCAATTGCAACTGCGTTGATTTTGCTGCTGTTTTCAATGTAATAAGCAAACCCGAAGAAACCTAATGCATACATGTCACTTGAGACGCCTTGTACCAGTACATTGTCGTCTTCAGATGCGGTAAAGTCGCCGCGGCTGGATTTTGCTGTACCAACTATGGCTTCAGTGAAATATTCAAACGTGCCTGAATCTGCGCCGGCACCAAATAGCTTAACCCTTTTATCAGGCCATGCAGGATTGACTTGGTTCCAGTTGTTGATTTTACCTTGAGCACTTGGCTCCCAAAATTTCTTAAGCTCATCAACAGTGATTGTTTTACTCCATGTGTTTCTAGGATTCACCGCCACAGTTAACGCATCAAAGGCGATAGGCATTTCAATATATTCTACACCTGCATCTCTGCAAACTTGTCTTTCTATTTGCGTAATAGGGCGTGAAGCATTCACAATATCTATTTCATCCCGACAAAACTTTTTGAAGCCGCCACCAGTGCCTGAAATGCCAACAGTAACCCGGACTCTCCCACGTTTAGCAATTTGATAATCTTCTGCAACAGCCTCGGTAATAGGGTAGACGGTACTGGAGCCATCAATTCTTACAATTGGGCTGGCATTAACTATGCTGGTACAAAAGAATATACTTAATACAGTTACTGCTCTGAAATTAAACGAACTGAACATCTATGTTCTCCAAATAATAAATTTTTTAAAGCGAAATTCTTTGTAATTTAGCGCTGTATTCTATTACAGAATTATTAAAGAAATATGACAGCTTGGTTTTAGGCACAAGCCGTTTGTACAGTATGCGCTATTTGCTTTGCCCAATAATCGACTTTTTGTTTTGACTCTCCTTCAACCATTACGCGAATCAATGGTTCTGTGCCGGATGCGCGCAAGAGAATCCGGCCTTTATTGCCCAGATCTTTTTCTGCTTCAAGTTGAATGGCTTTAATCGCTTTGTTTTTGGAGAAATTAAATGATTTCGGAATTTTGACATTGATGAGTTG
>JAHZIU010000222.1 GCA_022601315.1 Betaproteobacteria bacterium | reverse complement strand
GTTTTCTTCAGAAGATGTTCAATTCAAAGCGATGGTCGTAGAAGGTTTGATACACAATGAAAGCGGTAATGCAGAGAAAGCGCATGAAATTGCAGCAGAACTTGGTAAGCGTGTGAGCGATAAAAAACACACTCAAGATAGTGAACGAGCATTAGATATCGTCCAATTATTTATAGCAACAGGCAATAAGGAGAGTGCGATTGCTGTGTTGCAGAAAGAGATCAGGAGTAATCCTGATAATAACGCCTTATTTCAAGATGCCAATAAAATATTTGAACAAGCCGGTTTGGGTGATGAAGGCGCTATATTAATTGAAGCTTCACGCAAGGAAGCGAAAGAAATGATGAATTCCGGTGTTTTATTAATACGTGAGGAGAAATACGAAGAGGCAGTCAATGCAATGCGCAGTGCTCGTCAAGTGATGCCTGATAATGCACGTGTTTTGTTCAATTTGGCGCATGTGCTCATTGTATATATTCAAAAGATAGGTCGAAGCCCAGAGTTTATTAGAGAAGCTCGCGAAAGTCTTGAAGCGGCAGATACATTGTGCCCAGGGGAACCTCGTTTCACGAAACTCACTGAATTATTGAATAATCTGTCCTCAGAGACTTAATATTTATTCTTTAAGGAGGGAAAGGAGCATACGACTTGATAGTGTTCCATTTCCGAAAATATTGAAGCTGTGCTAAAAGTCAATTTTTATTAATTTCGATGGCTCTTAAACTTATAGTCGAAGGAATTGCGCATACTATATATAAAGAAGATTGGTTTTTGCGGGATAAAATATGTCTAAATTACAAGCATAAATTACATGACGACTCCAGCCACTTCCAGTGAAATTGCTATACTTGATTTGTCAGGACAAATAACGCTAGATGCCATTATTGTTGGCGGTGAGCGATGGGCAAATCCACTGATTACATATAGCTTTCCAGATAAAAATTCAATTTGGTCTACAGATCCATTTACTGGTTATGGTGCAAGTGTGCTTGGCGGAGAGCCATGGCAATCATCATTTTCACCAATTAGCACATCCGATCAAACTAACTTTGTTGCTGCTCTGCAGCAATGGGAAAACGTAGCGAACATACAGTTTGAACACGTCGTTGAATCAGCAACAAATGTAGGTGATATTCGTATTGCCTATACGCATAGTAATGACTTTTCAGCCCAGGCCTGGGCTTATTTCGAATCGTATCAAGCGGCCTTTAATGGTGATATTTGGGTCGAGAGTGAAGGTACGAGCGCCATTGAAGAGTGGGATCCGGGAACATTCTCATTTTTAACAATCCTGCATGAGATTGGTCATGTGCTGGGTCTGGAGCACCCTTTTGAGCGAACCGATTTTCCTGTTTCCGAGGATACCATATCGGCTACGATCATGAGCTATTCTGCTATTGCTGGCAATCAGGATTCGATCTTTACGTTTAATCCTACAACTGCAATGCCTTTAGATATTCTGGCGATTCAATATTTATATGGCGCCAACAAAGACTTCCATAATCAAAATGATGTTTATCGTTTTGATGATACACAAACATACCATGAAACAATTTGGGATGGCGGTGGAGAAAATGATGAGATTATATATACGGGACAGCTGAACGCACATATAGATTTACGGGAAGGAAAAGGGTCGACTATTGGTAATGCTGTTTATGCGTCGGATGCAACAAGCAATCAACAGGTGTCAAATATCTGGATTGCATTTGAAACGGTGATCGAGAACGCACAAGGTGGTCATGGCAACGATTTTCTAATTGGGAATGAACACAATAATGTATTGTCCGGTGGAGATGGTAATGACACTTTGGTCAATGGAGCAGGCAATGATAACTTATATGGTGGGGTAGGTATTGATACTGCGATATTTTCGGGATTACGTGAGAATTATATATTGAGCGCAGTACAGGCGCATTATTTGATCACTGATCAAAATGGGGCTGCTGGCCAGAATACAGTTGCTGATATAGAACGGTTAACATTTGACGACACCAGGATAGCTCTTGATATTGATGGCCATGCAGGGCAAATTGCAAAGCTACTGGGATCTGTATTTGGTGCCGAGAGCGTAAATAATAAAGCGTTTGTTGGCATTGGTTTGTCACTGATTGATCGTGGTGTGAGTAATGAGCAATTGGCAACAGTGGCACTTGAAGCGACGGGTGCCAGTAGTCATGATGAGGTCGTGTCGATATTATGGCGTAATTTATTTATTACAGAACCGACCCAGGAAGAAAAACAACCTTTTGTGGAAATGCTGAATAATGGTGAAATATCTACGGCTTCACTAACATTGTTAGCGGCAGAGTCGACCATCAATGCGGATAATATTAATCTTGTGGGATTAATGCAATCCGGCATCGAGTTTATTCCCACTCAATCGTAGCTGGTGGTTTGCCTGAGATATCATACACTACACGGTTAATGCCACGAATTTCATTGATGATTCGGTTGGATACTTTGCTTAGCAGAGAATAGGGAAGTTCTGCCCAGTTGGCAGTCATAAAATCCTGGGTTTGAACGGCTCGTAATGCAATAACATATTCATAAGTACGGCCATCACCCATAACACCGACCGATTTAACCGGCAGGAAGACTGCAAAAGCTTGGGAAGTTTTTTCATACCAACCGGAATGATTTAATTCCTCGATAAATATCTGATCAGCCTGTCTTAATAATTCCGCATATTCATACTTGATCTCACCCAGAATTCGAACACCCAGACCTGGTCCAGGAAATGGATGCCGAAATACCATTTCTCGCGGTAAACCCAATGCAAGTCCGAGTTCACGTACTTCATCCTTAAATAGTTCACGTAATGGTTCAAGTAATTTCAGGTGCATAGTTTCCGGTAGTCCACCGACATTATGATGGGACTTGATAGTGCGCGCTTTTTTTGTTTTACCGTCTGCAGACTCGATGACATCAGGGTAGATCGTACCTTGTGCAAGCCATTTGGCATCTGTGATTTTGGTGGATTCCCGTTGGAACACCTCGACAAATTCACGTCCAATAACATGCCGTTTTTGTTCTGGATCTATAATGCCTTGCAAGTTTCTGAAAAAATCTCGACTGGCGTCAACATGGACAACTTTAACGGTCAAATTATTGGCAAAAGTTTCCAATACTTGTTTGGCTTCGTTAGCGCGTAGTAGTCCGTTATCGACAAATACACAGGTAAGCTGGTCACCGATAGCCCGGTGTATCAGTGCTGCAGCAACAGAAGAATCGACACCGCCTGATAAGCCAAGGATTACGCGGTCTTGTCCTACCGCTGAGCGAATTTTTCCGATGGCCTCTTCCACGTAATCGGGCATATTCCAGTCATGACCAATGCCGCAAATTTCGTGCACGAAGTGGTCAATAATTGCTTTGCCTTGTATCGTGTGCGTTACCTCAGGGTGAAATTGTATGCCGTAAAAATTACGTGCTTCATCAGCCATTGCGGCAATTGGCGAGGCTGCATTATGCGCCATTACCTGGAAACCAGGAGGCAATGTTTCAACCTTATCGCCGTGACTCATCCAAACATCCAGCAGATTGTTTCCTGCAGCGTTGGCGCGATCAGAAATAGTCTGAAATAGTGCAGCATTCTCGGAAATTTGTATTTCAGCATAGCCGAATTCACGTATGGTTGCATTCTCTACGACGCCACCCAATTGGGCTGCCATCGTTTGCATACCATAGCAGATACCTAGTACCGGAACACCTAATTCAAATACAATTTGAGGCGCACGTGGCGGTTCCTTCTCAGTAACAGACGCAGGGCCACCGGACAGAATAATACCGTCAGGTGAAAAATCCTTAATGAATTGCTCGCTGACATCATACGGGTGCAGTTTACAGTAAACATTGGTTTCTCTAACACGCCGGGCAATGAGCTGTGTGTACTGGGAACCAAAATCCAGAATCAGAATTTTTTGATGCATACGGGATCGCTTTTATTCGACGTGATAATTGGGGGCTTCTTTGGTGATTTGTACATCGTGAACATGTGATTCACGAATGCCTGAAGACGTAATTTCAACAAATTCAGCTTTGTCGTGCATAGCAGCAATGGATTCGCAACCAAGATAACCCATGCTAGAACGTACACCACCCATCAATTGGTGGATGACTGCAGTAATACTACCTTTGAAGGGAACACGACCTTCCACACCTTCAGGAACTAATTTATCATTGTTTTTTTGCTCAACTTCTTGGAAATAGCGGTCGCTAGAGCCTTGTTGCATGGCAGATAATGATCCCATGCCCCGATAACTTTTATATGAACGCCCTTGAAATAACTCAATTTCACCTGGGGATTCCGCTGTTCCGGCAAATAATCCACCCAACATAACCAAGTCGGCGCCAGCTGCTAGTGCTTTGGAGATATCACCAGAATAGCGAATGCCACCATCGGCAATAACAGAAACACCACAACCGGCTATGGCTTCGGACACATTATGAATAGCAGTAATTTGTGGAATACCTACACCAGCGACAATACGCGTGGTACAAATCGAACCAGGACCTATACCAACTTTCACGCCATCTGCGCCACAATCAACCAGCGCGCGCGCAGCAGAAGCCGTTGCAACATTGCCACCAATAACTTGTATATGTGGGAATTTTTTTTTGATCCAAGTGATTCGGTCCAGTACGCTTTTGGAATGACCATGTGCTGTATCCACTACGATAACATCAACACCGGCTTTTGCCAGAGCTGTAGCACGTTCATCGCTACCTTCACCAACACCTATTGCGGCACCAACACGTAGTTGACCTTGCTCATCTTTGCACGCTAGTGGGTATTCGGAGGTTTTTGTGATGTCCTTGACAGTAATTAAGCCGCGTAATTCAAATTTATCGTTTACGACCAAAACACGTTCCAAACGGTGTTTATGTAATAGATCTCGTGCTTCCTCCCGAGTAGTGCCTTCTTTCACTGTAACCAGACGGTTTTTAGGGGTCATGATGTGCTTGATAGCCTGATCCAGATTTGTTTCAAAGCGAAGGTCACGATTAGTGACAATACCGACAACTTTTTTTCCGCTGACAACAGGTAGCCCAGAAATTTTGTGTAAACGGATTAGTTCAAGGACTTCTCGTACGGTCATGTTTTGCGGAATAGTAATGGGATCTTTGACTACACCACTCTCAAAACGTTTAACCTTGGCAACATGGATCGCTTGGACTTCAATCGTCATGTTTTTGTGAATGATACCGATACCACCTTCTTGTGCAATGGCAATAGCCAGTCTCGCTTCAGTAACGGTATCCATTGCAGCAGAAACCAAGGGAATATTCAATGTGATATCTCTTGTTAATTTTGTAGCCAGGCATACATTCCGAGGCAGCACTGTAGAGTGAGCAGGGACTAACAGAACGTCGTCAAAGGTGAGAGCTTTTTGGATCAACCGCATATTTACTATCCTTTGCAAAGCGACATTATATCCAAATCGTGCACATGTATTCAAAGAGTATTACGTACACTTCTGATTTTCCAGGATATGATCACTTAATTCATCACATATTTATCCGTAACTAAATATATTAACCTAAATAGCCTACCAGTTGCTGTCATTTATTGCATTCAAGTAGAAATGCACTAATTCAGCAACTGAAAATAATCTATATTTTTATTAAATTTACCAAGAAGATATCTATGTATATGGAGAAAAAAATGCGACATATTGCTCTGATTTTATTATTTCTATTATGTAGTACGGTTGTACATGCGCAAGTTTACAAATGGGTCGATGAGAACGGTAATACCCAATATGGTGACCGTCCATCACTTTCAGGATCTACAGATAATGAAGAAAAATTAAAAATAAGATCAGCGCCGCCATCGACAGTAAATTCCAAATCCGATGCATCAACTAGTCTTTCCGATGAGAAAGAAAACTACACCAGTCGCCGTGAAGAAAGATTGATAAATCAATCCAAAATGTTGGCACAGGAGGAGGAAAACAAAAGAAAATGTATTGATGCAAAAGGAAGATTAACTATGCTCCAGGCATCAGGTCGCTTGACAATGCCAGATGGTAAAGGGGGCATTACTTATGTCGATGATGAGATACGTCTAAAACAAATTAAAGAAACGCAAGCTGCTGTAGACACGTTTTGTAAATAACATCTTTTAATGAAATCAGAAACGATTTGGCCTGATAGATATAATTTTTGTAATTATTCAACAAAAAAGTAGGAAAAGAACTGTTAGCAATAAATGAAATGTCCAGGTTAATAGCACATACATTGTGCGTATTTATTAAAACGCAGTGAACCCGTCTTGAGGTTCATTGCGAAGGTGTGGCAGCAGATTTTCGCGCCAATTTTTCCAATATGAATCCTCTACTCGATCAAATATTCAATAACCAGTGCTGGTCTCAATAAAGCGTTTTCTACATATTCGCTACTGATAAAGGTTTTTAAATTATTATTACCACTAACGGGTAGCAATCGCCATCCGTGGTTTGGGCGTCCAGTTTGAATGGCTTTAATTCCTTGAGTAACATCAATTTCCAACCAACCAGGACTCCATGATATAGATGCTTCTCCATCATGAGAGCTGTTGATATCAGCATCAAAACCAAGACCGCCGGGGACATTCCAGAAATTACCCAATTGATTTTCAGACCAAGTTATTTGGTTCTCAGACCAGGGTAGAAGCACTGGATGTGCACGGTAGACATAATTGTAACTTGACGATTTATAAAGTTTCAGTGTGGCGGAAGTTATGGTTGCCAGGTTTGGGACAGGGCCTCCTTCAGATGCAAAAATGGCAAATTGAATAAAAATACTAAAGCGCGTTCCAAGATTATCTTCATTTAATTTTGTTTTTTCTCCAAAATTATTAAAATTATGAAATTCAGATACTTGACTATCCTGAGTTCCTAAATACCCGTTTAGTCCATTTTGTAGTGTGACTATAAAATTATTTCCACTAGTTGATTGCGTAACTGTAATTTCTAGTATTTCTGATTGTCCAGTTAAAGAACCATTATCGGTGACAATGACTTGAATTGAATGCATTCCTTCTTGTGCAGAGGTCCAACTAAATTCATAAGGCGCTTGAGTGACTTCAGCTAATAAATCACCGTTTGCATAAAAAGCAGCTTTTACGATTGATCCATCGGTGTCATTAGCTGTGGCTGCAATTAGAATTGGTACACCTAAATCATGCTTAGATCCTGCAATCGGATCAGTGATACTGACTGTCGGAGCAGTATTAGCTAAATCTGAAACATCAATAGATCTTTCGAGAGAAGTTGTTGATTTTCCACCATCGTCGGTAGCCACTGCAGTCAATTTGTAAGAACCGGCAGCGGGATCAGTCCAAGAAAACTCGTAGGGTTCAGCGGTGACTTCGCCAAGCAATACATCGTCGGCAAAGAAGGCAACTTTACTGATCGTCCCATCGGTATCATTTGCGGTCGCTGTTAAAAGTATCGGCGAGCCAATTTCAAATGAGCTTCCAGATGAAGGCGCTGTTATCGAAACAGTTGGCGGAAAATTAAATCCGCCGGTATCTGGTAAATATTCAACTTCGAGTATAGGCCGAAGTGTTGGGTCATCAGTATATTCACTACTTGAGAAAACCTTGGGATTAGGGTTTCCAGCAATTGGAACCAGTTTCCACCCATAATTTATACCATTGGCACTCATGCTTTGAACACCATTGGTCACATCGATTGCTAACCAATTGGGTTCCCACATAACCGAACCTTCCCCATCGGCTGCGGCATTGATGTCAAGGCCGAAATCATTTGCGCCTGGAGTGTTCCATGCTATGCCCGGCTCACGTTGTTCCCATGTAACATCAGTTTCAATCCAGCTTGACAGAATGCGGTGAAGACGAAACGTGTGATCATAGAATGAGGTTTTAAATAATGAAAGTGTGGCTGATGTAATAGTGGATCCATCCGGCACAGGGCCACCTTCACTTTGAAAAATGGCAAAACGCACTAATGAAGAAAATCTTGTGCCCGTTGGCTTATCCTGTAAGAAAGTTTTCTCACCAAAATTATTAGTATTATGGAATTCATAAAGGTAAGTATCAATGGTTCCGGCATATCCATTCAAGCCTTCTTGTAAGGTGATCTTTGTGGCACCAGGAATGGTTGTGCCACTAACGGTAACCTGGATATTGGCTGACGCTGTTTCATTTCCCCCATCATCTGTGACAACAGCACGGACTGTATGAGAGCCCGTTGGTGCATTGGCCCAAGTATATTGATAAGGGGCGGTGGTGACTTCAGAAAGCAAACTATCATTTGCAAAAAATGCGACTTTAGTGACTGAGCCATCAGGATCATCTGCTGTTGCGGCAAATTGAATTGATGCGCCGACAGAAAATGTTGCGCCGTTGCTAGGCTGCGTTAAATCAATGTTGGGTGGTTGCGTAGATGTATTTGGATCCGTGACGGAGATAGCCGCTTCCGTAGACCGGGTAAACTTTCCACCATCGTCGGTAGCCACAGCGGTCAATATGTAAGAACCGGTCGTGGGGTTCGTCCAAGAAAACTCATAGGGTTCAGCGGTGGCTTCGCCAAGCAATACATCGTCGGCAAAGAAGGCAACTTTACTGATCGTCCCATCGGTATCATTTGCGGTCGCCGTTAAAAGTATCGGCGAGCCAATTTCAAAGGTGTTACCTGATTGTGGAGCCGTTAATGTTACGATTGGTGCTGAATTTGCCGGTCCCGAGCTTGAGATATATTCAATTTCTAAGGTAGGGCGCAATGTCGTATCGATTGCATATTCACTACTTGAGAATTTCTTGATATTGGCATTTCCGCTGATGGGAACCAATTTCCATCCGTGATTCGATATGTTGTTACTCATGGTTTGTAAGCCATCTGTAACATCAAATGTTAGCCAATCTGATACAAAAGTTATTGAAGCTTCGTCATCAGCTGTGGTGGCAATATCACCACCTAAATCATTCGCTCCCGGGGAGCTCCAAAAAATTCCTGGTTCACGTTGGTTCCAAGTTACATCACTTTCAGTCCAGCTGGATAATATTCTGTATGCTTGGTAAACATGATCATAGGGTGATGTTTTATATAGAGACAACTTAGCATTACGAATAATGGCTCCATCAGGTATTGGACCACCCTCATAATCAAAAACAGAAAAGTGAACAAGTGAAGTTATCTTTGACCCACTACCTTTGTCCATTAATATTGTCTCATTACCAAAATTAATAGTACTTTGGAATTGGTAAATATATGCATCTGATGTGCCTACATAATTATCTAAGCCTTCCTGAAGCGTTATTGTTTCAATAGTATCTGTAGATACAGTAACTTGTATTGGTGTAGATAGTGATGTGGTGCCATCAAAATAAGTCGTTTTTGCTGTTAAAGTATAATCTCCAGGGGTACGATCCCCCCAATCCAGGTTAATAGGACTGGCGTTAGCAGTTGCGGCAAGACTGCCATCAATAAAAATTTGTATTTCGGTAGCATTGCTCCCTAGTGAAAAAGCGTTAATTTCAATCGGTTCATTAGCGTAAATAATTTGATCTTCTAGAGGGAATGTAATGTGTGTACTCGCCAAACTGACTTGTGGCTGCCAATTTTCGGGTTTATAAACCCAGATATCGCCTGTGTGCTGATCAATTAGTCCGATATAAGCATCAAGTGCTTCAGCATATTTCCATTTGCCAAGGATATCGACAGTGTTGGTAAGATTTTGTGGGAATGCTGTTCCATCAGGTTGTACACGACTTAAAGTCCAAGTTCCAGACGTCAAATCTGCAGGGGGGATGAGCTGCCAAACGTCTTTATTGCCATCCCATAAAACAAAAACTTTTCTTACATTGTCGTAGTCCAATCCATAGAGACTTAATTGGCTAAAATTGAAAGTGCCATTAATGACATCTGGCGTAATTATTGTATTTTGTGCAATTGTTTCAGTTTGACTGAGATCCCAGAAAGTAAAGATATCGCCAAAGCCGCCTGCTGTTCTCACAAAAATTTTTCGCTCTGGATCATAAGCGCCTGCCCCCTGACCAGAAAAAGTTGTTGCAGCAACACCGATCAAGTCATATGTGTCAAGACTTGGGTCCGACAAAGACGGTGCGGAATAACGAAACAATTCATTGCCGGCTTGAAGGTAAAGAACGTCGATACCGTCTTCTTGAGCATAAGCAGAAACACCATTCCTAAAACCGCCGGACTGATGACCAGGGCGTAAATCTATGGGGTCTGACGGGTTAAGATTGTCACGGTTTGTCCACATTTGCTTGCCGATAATATTGGGGTATGTATCGGGATTAACATGTGAACCGGTTGATCCACTCACGGCATTTTCATCTGCTAATGCTGGATCAAAGAAATATGGGCCGGTTAATGTATCATCGGCGTGTTCAAAACCATCGCCGGTATTAAAGGCGGCGCCGCCAAATGTTATAAAACGATCAAGAACCGGGAAAAACTCTGAGTTATCATAAGTATGGGCCGCGATAGGCGCATTAAAAACACCATCAATCGCTTCATACTGAGACTGGGTCGAATTTACTAATTTAACTTCTGATGGTAAGGAACCACGAGACCATTTCAAATCTGTGGAGTTCCAGATATAGGTTTCATTTCCTGGATAATTAGCGTGTCCTCCACCCCATATAATGATATTGCCCCGGTTTGAATCCCAGGCCATAGAGCTCCAGGCTTCTATAATACTGTTTGGTGCGCCAACTGATGGTGCATCGGGAGGTGCCGGACGCTGATCAAGCGGTGTCCAGACGCTATCATAGCGGTTGGTGTTGAGTTTTATCCAACTATTTTCAGGTGCAGCACCAATGAGTTGTGCCAATTCGGAGTTGCCGTCTATCTTCCAATTAGCCTGGCTGGTCGATATCATTACAATATTGATCAGTACAAATAATAATATTAAACCGTTACGGAATAAATTTGCTCTATTGGAAGTAGTCATGCGTTTCACACCTTTTTATTATAATTATCTTACATCTTTTATCATTATAATGATTTAATGGAATGGTGAATATATAGGACAGGCAAAAAAATT
>JAHZIU010000221.1 GCA_022601315.1 Betaproteobacteria bacterium | reverse complement strand
TGGGTTTGTTGTACTTTGTCCCAGGAAAATCCAAAACGCGCTGATGCCAGTTCATAGAAGTAGCGTGAGTTGGCAGCCTGTTCGCTGGAAAGCATACCACCTTCGCCTGAGCAAATTCCCGTGCCGGCAAGCTGCGCACCCTTGGAAAGTGCCACTTTGGCTTCTTCAGATAGTGCACCGAAACTCATATCAGACACAAATAGCGGAATTTCTAAATGCAACGGCTTTTTGGCACGTGGCCCAATAATGATGTCGGTACCAACCACTTCGTTATCCAACAACGGCAGTTTATGCAATTGCGCCGTGACAAATTGCAGATCATCCCATTTAGGCAAACGATCACGCGGCACACCCATCGCATCAGCGGGGCCATGATGTCCGACTTTGGTCAGTCCTTCATCTGCTAGCATGCGAATAGTATTCACATAGGGTTCGTCCTGCGTACCGGTATGATCCTGATAAATGCCTTGGTAACTGTCACGTACATAGGGCTGCGGGTGTTTTTTAGCCCAGGCGTAAATCTCATCCGCATCAACCCAAACCAGACCATCCGCAACCCAAGCATTAAATTTGGGCAAAATCTCACTGTTGTTGTATTCACTGATACCGGTATCCAAGCGAAAATCCCAGCCATGCACACCACAAATCAGGTTATCGCCATCAACATGACCATCGGCCATCAGAGCACCACGGTGCGCACAGCGACCATATAATACCGTCACAATGTCATCAAAGCGAATAACGACTAGATCAACAGTCGCCACGAATGCATACGAGGGGACCCGGTCTTGCAGTTCATCCCATTTTTTTATTGAAATTTTATTCATTTAACATGTTTCCTTGCTGGTTCATGATTGTTATCCGAGACAGAGTAAAACAGCTGCTCACCCCAATTGTGCAAAAATTCTGTTTCAGATTAAATTGCCTTTGCTGCTATTCATGTTGTTAGCCGTACCCTCACGCAATGGTATCTCCGGCACAGGTTCGTTTTCTTCACACTTCCCCATGTGCGCAGCCCTTTGACCGTATAATTTGGAGAACGGTGCCGCAGAAAGCCCGTGCAATAATGCACTTAGTGCGACGGTAACAATGGTGATGGAAAGTAATTCATTATGGTGTGCAATTTCAGCCTCTTCCAGGATGAGTAGCACAAACAAAATTGAAGCAAGTCCACGCGGACCGAACCAGCCAAGGAAAAGCTTGGTCGGCAACCTCAATCCCGCACCGAGAAGTGAAATAGCAATTGGTATCATGCGAATGATGGTCAGGCTTAATATAGCGTAAATGAGAATTGTCGCGTTTAAATGCAACAAGCCTACTGGCAACATAGCGGCACCAAATACCAAAAAAGTAATCAACATCAACAACTGACCTTCGGTTTCCATGAATTCAAACAAAAAAGTACAGGGATGACGCAGAGTGTTTCCAAACACCATGCCACCGATAAATGTGGCAATGAAACCGTTACCACCAATAAGTTCGGCGGCTACATAAGTAAATAACGCAAGTGAAAGAATACCAATGCCCTGAAAGGACTCGTTCATCCACATGCGTGCAGTGGATACGTCAAGCATGCGTGCACCGACATATCCCATTGCTATACCGACAAGCGGCCCCAATGTGACTTGTTCAAAACCAAAAAGTAACCATTCACTGGCATCCGAGGTTGCATGTTGTGCACTCGCAAGTGCTGCGAGAAGCAATACAACGGGCAGCACAATACCGTCATTGAGACCGCTCTCGACATTGATAGCCTGGCGGATACGAACCGGCACAATTTTATCAGACACCACTGATTGGCCGAGTGCAGCGTCTGTCGGAGCTAGCAAGGCTGCTAATAAGGCCGCTTCCCAGAACGAAAACATCGGAAAAAGCAGTGCTGCGATCAGCGCTCCCATAATAATAGCTAAAGGTAATCCGATAATGAGCATGCGCAAGGGTAAACTGTGATCCCGGTGCAAGCGTGTGAGATCAATCCGTACGGCATCGGTGAACAACACCAGTATCAGTGTGAATTCTGCAATTAATTGGATTGTCCCATGCTCTGGGTCGATATTCGTTATGCCAAATCCACTGCCACCTACCAAAAAACCAAAGGCAATGAAGATAAGAGGCGGTGTCAGAACAGCTCCTTGAAATCGCCCTGAAACTAGTGAAAATATGAGTAACGCACCTGTGATGACTGCTATTGTTGTTAATTCCATCTTTTTCCGAAACCCTTTATACTGCGCTGTATTCGGTAGTAGATGCTTTAACTTCACAATTGGTTACATCAAATAGCTATTTTTTGTAAAAAAAGTATGTGGTGATCACAATGGATAATGTAGCAGCAACCAAGCTAATTCTTGATGATCCTTCGCGAGCAGCAGGATTTTAGATGCCGCAGGAAGGATCAGAGCAACAACGTTTGTTACAAACCAATGCAGTTAGTGAGATAAAAGCCGAACAATTGGTGCGTGACAATAGTGGTTGGATGCTGCTCCTGGCAAAGCGCCTGCTGGGGGATCAATCTCTCGCCGAAGACGCCGTACAGGACGCTTTTCTTGACGCATTTCGTGCGCTGGATACATTTGAGGGGCGCTCAAGTTTGAAGACATGGTTACACCGTATTACGGTCAACGCTTCGCTGACAAAGCTGCGTCAACTGAAACGCCTCGCCGAACAACCACTCGATGAGTATTTGCCTGAGTTCGATCAGTATGGTTGCCGTTCTGAAGCACCCTGGAGGCATATTGCTCGCGTAGAAGATGTGTTAGAAAATAAACAACTGCGGACGTTGGTTCACGCGAGTATCAATGCATTGCCCGATGCATACCGTATCGTTTTACTGCTCCGCGACATCGAAGGCTATGATACCAGTGAGGTTTCAAAGCTACTTGATGTCTCGGAAAGCAACGTCAAAGTGCGTTTGCATCGAGCACGTGCTGCACTTAAAAAGCTTCTCGAGCCCATATTCCGTGGAGAGGTAGACTAATATGAACCAAAGCAATAGAGGCATTTGGCGATGGCTTAAAGGATTTATGCTGAAACATGTACATGGGATGATTACATGTAAAGAATTTGAAGACTTTGTACTACGCTATTGCGATAATGAGTTAACCGAGCGTCAGCGTTCCTTGTTTGAGCGACATTTAAGCTTCTGCCGCGAATGCCGCGAGTATTTAGTTGCTTACCAACGTACCATGGAAGTCAGCCGTGAGGTATTTTTATCATCTGATGATCTCGTGCCGGACGATGTGCCAAAAGATCTGATCAAGGCAATTCTTAAAGCGCGAGAACAATAAATCACCACTCTTGCAATTTAATCGATACGCCGGCCAAATATTCCTTGAATGTGCCGGGCATTATTACCTTCAATCGCATTGATCGTTTCTATCTGTTCCGGACTCGCTTCCAAAATATGTTTAAACACAAACCATTTGACCGACTCAGTATACGGCGGAGTTGTGAGCGAGCCTTGGTAATGATAAAAATTATTTATTGTGAGCTGATCATTTATAGAAAACAGATCATGTAATTTAACCTTGTTTGTTTTTAAAGGAATTTCAGTATGTACATCTTTTGGTATTAAGTTTAAAAATTCATCAATAAACTGATTGGCCTGTCCCATTTTGAATAAAATACCAATGACCAAATAATGAGGAACATCATTTTTATCTTTGGCTGGAATACTGGTGACAATATGCATCTCCATCGGGAAAGTCATACCATCAATAAGGTGTTCGGACGGTGTATGAAAATGTATTTGGTTAAAATCATACGTTAGCTCTTCATAAGTGATGGTGCTGCCTTCAGAAAAATTCAGTTGCACAGTGTGTCCCAGATTTTCAATGGCATTTATATTATCTTGAAAATGAAGCGTTATTTTGTGTTTATTGTTACTCTCTTCCTTAAAAGAATAAATGTTAATCGGCAATTGTAATAAACCATGATCCAAACCAGGAAAGATATAAAGTTCACTTTTCGGATTTATTGAATCTGACTCATGTAAAGTGTTATCAGTTATTTGTTTATTATTGCTACAGGCGGACAGCAAAATAAAAATGCATAAGATCAGGTATATTGAGTTGTTTTTAAACATAAAATATTTCCTTTACACTTGAAAAAAATCTCATTTTGTTTTAGCTAGAATCAAAACGAAATAAGGTCATCAGGAATCATGGTTTACTGAAAGTGGTCCCAATTTGCCTCAATTGAAAGATGGATTTGTATGATCATGGTGCGCTACTTATATTAGAGCTAGATGCTTGGTAGCGTTTTAACTTTCGATCAATCCAGAAATCAATACTGAAGCAACGTCCGGCACCGATAAAGAATAAAGCCAGTAGCATAATGAAATAAGTCATGGCGAATTCAATGCCATTGTTGAGTATCACAATGTTGCCCTGTCCGGTTAGCCAGTCATAGTTACCGTATTGTTGAAGTATTTCTCTGGCAGCACTGAGGCGCTCGGCAGCTTCTTGGGCGTCCCCGCAATTAAAAAGACAGAACTTGCTGTCAGCGATAGCTTGCCAGCCAAATTGCCAGTGCACCGAAATCATTGCAACAATCATAGTGAACATTAGAGGTATCGAAACCCAGCGTACGGCCAAGCCGAATATTAGTAAGATGGCACCCACAACTTCTGTAGAAGCTGCCAACCATCCCAAGACATTAGGGTATGGTAGGCCTAGACCCCAGTCAGGATTGCCAAACCAGGCGGCGGTGCTTTCAATGTCGGCAAACTTGCTGGTACCCGCCATCCAGAAAATTGGTGCAAGATAAAGTCTCAAGGCAAGTGGAGCTAAAAAATCGAATATACGTGTAGTATTTAGAAAAAATTGAAGAGATTGGAGTAATGCCATACTTAGTACGCCTCAGAGTATATTAAAGAATCAATGTGGAAAGCATCATCCAGAGCGACACATCAACATCTTTAGTAGTTGTAACTAACTTGCTATTGTCTGGTTATGCAGCCAGTTGTAAGGTAGTAGATGTTTGTGCTTCACAATTCGTTACATCAAGTGGAAATCTTTTGTAAAAAATTATGTGGTGATATAAAAGGTAACAGCTGTATTCCTACGAATCTGAAACTCGCAAATATCAAGTTGAAGGGATTCATACCATAGGA
>JAHZIU010000220.1 GCA_022601315.1 Betaproteobacteria bacterium | reverse complement strand
GCGGATCTTTCAAGCGAAGAATTTTTTTGTTACTTAGCAACAAGTCGAAGTGATCATGCTTTTGTGGAGGCTCTGCTGACTGTATACGCAGGCTTCCTGACATGCCCAGATGTAAAATCAACGTACCTACACCACAATCTACCAAGAGATATTTAGCTCTACGCGTTACATCCTGAATACGTAAACCCTTCAATATCGTCAAAAGGTTATGTGTAATCGGCCAACGCAAATTTGGGTTACGAATGACCACATGCGTGATCATTTGACCTAACAGGTATGGCGTAATACCTCGTCTGGTTGTTTCAACTTCAGGTAACTCTGGCATTAATTAACTGACAGCGTTTTATCCGCTTCTATGCCGGTAGGAGCCAACAATCGCTTTCCAACATCAACTGGAAAATGAAAGCTCAAACTTTCGTCAATTCTTAAAAAAATAACTTCAGAAGCATTTTTCTGCACCTTGAAAAAAATCTCTTGTCCATCTAGTAAACTGATTCTGAATTTACTGTCCATATCCTCATTTGAATCTATAAGCGGATGAAATGTAACAGTCGTTGCATCTACAGTATGCCAGCTCTGAGTCCATTGTTTTAATTCGTCTTGGCTAAGCAAATTCTCATTATTATTATCCGGAGAAATAATATTCCAAACATCACCTTGTCGCTGCACGATCAAATTATTGATCTCAAATCTAACAGGAATTTCATTAATGGCCAGTAAATTTGTACTAACCAGTTCCAAAGGGTTTACAGGCAGTAAGATGGAGTAGCGAGGAAAAACCAAATAAATACTATTGTCAGTTACCAAATACTGCAGATTTGTGGTTGGCGCTAATCCACCAAAACCAAAATATGAATCATTTATATATAGCTCGACTATGGGCTGATCTAAACCTAAATGCGCTTGTTCTGTTTTTGGAAAAATCACATTACTGCTTGCAGATAAAACTTCCAAAAGTTCTATTACCTTACGCTCATCTGCCCGGGCTAAAAATGGTTTTTCTAAATGCCAGACGCTATTCAGCTGTTTTAGAATAATCTCTTTTTCATTCCGAATAAGTTGAATACTTTCTACTGCTTCAGTTGCAAGTATTGAAACTTTGTATTCTTGGTCCTTTTCAACGCCAGGTCTTAGATAGAGAAAAATTGCCAAACCTATAACAGTCGCTAGCATAATCAAATTGAGTTGTGAATGATTGGTCATTATTTATATTTTTCGTCTTAAACGACGCCACCGGATAACAAACCCGCTCAACAGAAAAACTACCGGTAATACAATAAGAAAACATATAACGATTGCGGTTAAAGCGGTTTCACTCAATACTAATTGATTATCAAGCGTTGCACGCGGTTGAATGGTAATAAGCGCCTCATCACCAGCCAACCAATTAATAAGATTTATACCAAAATCAAGATTACCGCCATTACCCAGATAAGCGTTTGCAAGAAAATGCCCACTGCCGACAACTACTACTCGTTGCTCACGATCATTCATTGTGCGTGTTAATGCAACAGCAATGCTGACAGGACCTAGCACATCCTCAGTCTGATCATATGTTACTTCACCTTCATCCAATTCTCCCGTTTCCACCCAACCTTGTGGCGCGACTTCAATCAACGAAACACCACGCCACTCTTCATTCTCATTGAACGTAATCTGTCGCGCAAAAGGAAACACAGTAATAATATCAAAATTATTGGTAACAACATGCTGCCCATAACTGGCACTTAATGCGAAAGTTATTGGCGCTTTAAGTTGTTCTGCTTGGGGATCCACTACAACACCAGGCGTTAGCGTCAAGCGCAATTTCTCAGTGAGTGGCAATAAGCCACGTAATGATTCCTGATCAACCAACCATAACAAGTTGCCGCCACGATCAACATATTCTAGTAACTTATCAACTTCCCCAGTCATTAAATCTGTTTGCGGTGAAGCAATAACAAGCATACTAGTATTAGTTGGAATATTTTGTGCAATGGCGAGATTAAGTACCTGACTACCAAAACCATTGGCACCTAACTGCTTCCCAAATTCACCTAAGTCATAATTGGCCATGCCATCCAGTTTTCGTTCGCCATGACCACTTAGCGCCATAATTAAGCGCTTATCCGCACGCGCAAGTCGCATTAATGCATTTGTAAAACCCTGTTCGTTAATAACAGTCAGATGTTCACGTCTTTGGTTAAACTCTATAACCATCTCGCCATTTACCTTCACACCAGCTGCTTGTGCTAATTTAGGTTGTTCTGTTGGGTCAATAAAGTCCAATATCAAATCTGGCTTGATGCGTTGATATAACACTACAAATTCACTAATGATTTTGCGAATATCTCCTAATTGTGCATGTTGTTTTGTTGCGTACACGGTCACCTGGACAGGGCCTTGTAATTTTTGCAGTGTTTCTACACTTGCCTGACTCAGACTATTACGCCCATTCTGACTCACATCCCATTGCTTTCGAGTTTCTAAAGCCAGAAACCCAAGCAATAATACGAATACCAATAACAAAATAACAAAAATCACATTTTGTAACTGTCTATTCACTATAATTTTTTTGAAGGTTGTCGCCATTCAATATTAGCCTAAACTTTGCCTTTTGATACAGATAAAACAAAGTACTTTAATTAAGGTGAAAATATCATTAGTTTCCTAATTTAAATCCATCTTATTTAGAACGATAATGTACAGCATAAAACATGTTTTACGAAATGCTTGGGAGAAAATAATGAATGAAGTATTTCTAGGTAAATTGCCCATACTTGATTGCAATCAGAACTTAGTTGCTTACGAACTGCTTTTCCGCTCCGGAGAGCATACCAGCGTGAATGTTGTTGATAACTCTTCTGCTTCGGCTAATGTAATTATTGATACTTATGGTCAATTGGGTATAGAAAATGTATTTGGAAATCGGCGTGGTTTTATTAAAGTCGATTTTGAACTGCTAATGAGCGATGCGATTCAATTGCTTCCTAAGAAACATGTTGTGTTGGAAATACTTAGAAGTGTTGAAATTAACGAACAAATCATTCAACGCTGTACAGACTTAAAACAAAAAGGCTATCAATTTGCTATTTCCAATATTGATAAACTTGGTGATGACAAACACGAAAAACTACTACCTGTCGTTAATGTAGTAAGAATAGATATTAATGCTATAGAAAAAGACGCATTAGTAAGAATTCTAAAAAAATTAAAACGCTGGCCAGTACTTCTACTTGCCGAGAAAGTTGAAAGCCGAGAAAAAGCTAGAGAATGTATCGCACTTAATTTCCAGATGCTCCAAGGCTTTTATTTCGCAAAACCTGAAATCTTAAAGGGCAAACGTGTTGACCCATCAAAACTTTCATTACTAAAAATATTGTTGCTTGTAGTAAGGGATAGCGATGTTTCAGAAATAGAAAATGAGCTGAAATTTCAACCAGGCCTTAGTTATAACTTGCTACGCATGGTCAATTCAGCTGCATCCAGTGCAACTACAACTATCAACTCTATTAAACGTGCCATCATGATACTTGGTCGAAAACAGCTGCAACGTTGGATTCAATTATTACTTTATACCGCAGACCAAAAAGAAGGAAGCGCGCCAAATGCCTTAATGCTAACCGCAGCAATACGCGGTAAATTGATGGAATCTATAGCCATGATTGACCGTCCCCACGACAAAAGCCATCAAGATCGCGCTTTTATGGTTGGGACTTTATCATTATTAGATACTTTGCTGAGTATGGAGATGTCAAAAATTGTTGAAACGCTAAGCATTCAAAAAGATATGGGCGAAGCGTTATTGCAAAGACGTGGTTATTTAGGTAAGCAATTAACACTTGTTGAAGCTAATGAGAAAGGTGAAATTCTCAAAGTCGCATCTATACTTGATGACCTTGGTTTCATAACCATGAATGAGATAACAAATATGGAGCTTGAGGCATCGGCTTGGGCAAATCGTATTTGTGATACAAAAAATTCAGAGGATTAATATCGTGCATAAGATATGTTTGATCAAACAAAACTATTTAGACGGCAATTTCGATCATTAATATAAACAAAGCTATTCCCCGCCATGTCAACATAAATTGGGCGCCCAAGTATAGCGCCGGTGTATCAATAATTTAAATCTTATGCCTGCACACGTTCACCATCCATTCGACGAATCGTTATTGCCAAGAAAAAAGACATGAACAAAATAAAATAACCAATACTAAATGTATCAATCAAACCATAATTGAATTGTTCAAAGTGTTTGAACAAAGAAAAATAGAGCATCCACCCATCTAGATCACTCGCCATCAAATCCATTATCCAAAATCCCAGCAACACGCCTAAAGCACCAATCGCAGCTATCACCGGCTGGGCAGTCAAACTAGAAACGTAAAGCCCCAGTGCAGCGTAGCAAGCAACTAACAAAAACAAACCGACAGCTCCACTTAGTAGTAAACCAAAATCAAGAGCACCACCTGCCAACAATGAAATGCACAGAGCCAAAATTAAACCAATGACAATACAAAAGAAAACCAATAAACTGAAAAATTTCCCCAGAACGATTGATGTTATGGAAATGGGTGCAGAAATCAACAAGGCCAGCGTGTTATTGCGGCGTTCTTCAGCGACAAGACGCATGGTTAATAGTGGCGTTACCATCAATAAGACAATGGCAGCAATAGCAAATACCGGAGAAACGATAATCTCAGTAACCCCCGGCGGATTGGCAATTTGCATTAACTGCGGCTGTATCTCTAGAAATGCATCCAAGCGACCAAGAAAAACCCAAGTCAAAACGATTTGGCTAAAAGCCAGTAATATCCATGCTAGAGGAGACAAAAACAGCATTCTCAATTCTTTATAGGCTATGGTAAAGATCATCTCAGAAAAACTCCAACTATTGCCTGTTAACAGTAAGCTGCGCAAAAACAGTTTCCAGATTTGTATTTTTCTCTTTTAAAGCTGTTAAGGTCTCATTCAATACCAACTGACCTTGGTGCATGATATTTACCCGATCACAAACACTCTCAACTTCAGATAAAATATGCGTTGAAAGAATCACACTGCTGGTCGATCCAAGCTCTCGTATCAGTTCACGAATTTCACGCATTTGATTGGGGTCCAAACCTACCGTCGGTTCGTCTAGAATTATAATATCCGGGCAATGAATAATAGCTTGCGCAATCCCTACGCGTTGCTGATAACCTTTTGATAATGTATTGATTAACTGTACCCCTCGATCAATTAATCCACTTCGCCGTTTAGCACGATCCAATGCGTCTTGTATATCTTGATTACCTACTTGATGTAATTTTGCAACAAATCGTAAAAACTCATCAACAGTCATTTCCTGATAAAGCGGCGGTATCTCAGGTAAATAGCCCAAATGTGCTTTTGCTTGGTTTGGTTCTTCAAACAAATCCACGCCACAAATGCTTATACTGCCGGCGCTGGGTGCCAAATTCCCAGTCAACATCCGCATTGTGGTTGTCTTGCCGGCACCATTAGGCCCCAATAGACCTAACACCTCACCTTGCATTAATTTCAAGTTAACGTTATTAACAACCGTATAGTTGCCATAACTACGCGACAAATTTTGTACTGACAAAGTTATAGGCGCAGTTTGTATCGCCATACAGATACTCACAGGAATGTTATTAATAATTGATAGTACCGCAAAATTTCGCAAATCGAATAACCATTCTATTTTTACAACAGTTACGATTCAATTCAAATTTGAATCTCACGAATTAATCTTATGGTTTATTCTTATTTCGATAACAATCATCCTGTTTTTTAACAATAATATGCTATTTTTCATATTAGTGATTTGCTCCAAATGATTGTACTTATATTGCTACAACAAAATGTTGCAAATAAACAACACACTAACTATGCTAATTTGACAAATATCAGAATATAATCAGATAATCGTTAACGCATATATTTGTGGGTAAAGCAACACACAGGAACGGCGGGACAATTTATTTGCACACGTAACAGATAATCTAGAACTGAAGTTTTCACACAAAAGGACAACAGCATGAAAAAAATGTCAGCCAAAAAATCCCTTATTGGAATGATTCTATTACCAGCATTATTTTATACTGGCACAGTCTTGGCGCACGAAACAGAAGGTCCACATGATCATGATAACGATGTATTGAAGGCTGAAGCTTATGGCGTAGATGATCGTGGTACGATATGGCGAAGCACATCCAGTTTAGGCGGACATTGCTGGCGCACTAATTACTGGACTCCTGCCATGGCGATCTTTGAATGTGACCCAGATTTGGTTAAACAGCCTGAAATTGTTGCTGAAGCACCGCCTCCAGCACCAACACCTCCAGAAAAAATCACTTTCTCTGCAGACGCGTTGTTTGACTTTGACAGTGCAACACTCAAACCACAAGGCGCACAGGCACTTGACGAATTTGCAAATGGTCTACAAGGTGTTCAGTATGACTTAATTATTGCTGTTGGATACGCAGATCGCATTGGTGCTCCAGACTATAACCAAAGACTGTCTCTGCGTCGCGCCGAATCAGTAAAAGCACACTTGGTTTCAAGAGGCATTGATGCCAATCAAATATTTACTGATGGCAAAGGTGAAGCCAATCCAGTAACAGGTGGCACTTGCACAGGCGGTGGTCAAGCACTTAAAGACTGCTTAGCGCCAGATCGCCGTGTTGAAATAGAAGTTGCTGGCACCAGATAATAAGCCGGCAAACTCTGTTATTCAAATTGAAGAGCCCTGCTTTTATGCGGGGCTTTTTTCTGCCTCAGTGACTTATGAACCCCCTAACTGAAATTGATACGCTACTGGAAGCACGCTGGATTATCCCAGTAGAACCTGCTAAAACCGTTTTAAATAATCACGCCATTGCCATTGATAATGGAATTATCAAAGATATTCTCCCAATTTCTGAAGCGCACTCGCAATTCCAAGCGCGGCAAACAATTATTCTTAATGATCATGCGCTAATACCTGGTTTAATTAATTTACACACGCATGCCGCCATGTCATTAATGCGCGGATTAGCTGACGACTTACCGTTAATGGACTGGCTTAACAATCATATTTGGCCTACCGAAGCCCAGCATGTAAATACCACTTTTGTAACAGACGGCACTCTACTCGCCTGTGCTGAAATGATCAAAGGCGGCATTACCTGTTTTAACGATATGTATTTCTTCCCGGAGGCTAGCGCTGAAGCAACGCTCAAAGCAGGAATGCGCGCTGCTATTGGCATGATTGTCATTGATTTCCCTACAGTTTATGCCAGTGATCCAGATGACTATCTCGCCAAAGGGCTGGCACTGCGTGATCAATATCACCCACATCCACTACTGACCTTCTGTTTCGCGCCCCACGCACCATATACAGTTAGTGACAAAGCGTTTACCAGCATTCTTACCTATGCTGAGCAAATTGATGCGCCAATCCATATTCATATTCATGAAATTGAAGATGAAATTAATCGCAGTATAGAAACAAACGGTATTCGCCCAATTGAGCGTTTGCATCAACTTGGCTTACTCGGCCCAAATCTTATCGCCGTGCACATGGTGCATCTGACAGATTACGAGATCAAACTTATTCACCAACAAGGCTGTAGCGTGGCACACTGCCCATCCTCAAACTTGAAGCTTGCCAGTGGGCTTGCACCGATTGCGTCACTTCTAAACCAAGGTGTAAATATCGGTATTGGGACAGACAGTGCCGCCAGCAACAATCGTCTCGATATGTTTGAAGAAATGCGACTCACTGCCCTACTTGCAAAAGCAGTTAGTGGTCAGGCAAATACCCTGCCTGCCCATCAAGCGCTTGAAATGGCCACCCTAAATGGCGCAAAAGCTTTAGGACTTGGAGAAACTACAGGTTCGTTAACCATTGGCAAAGCAGCTGACATTACTGCGATTGATTTTTCAGATCTTAACTTATCACCTTGTTATGATCCCATTTCCCATCTAGTATATGCAGCAGGACGCGAACAAGTGAGTCATGTTTGGGTAAATGGTAGAATACTGTTGCAAGACAAAAAATTAACCACCTTGGATACATTTGAATTAATTAATCGTGCGGCCTACTGGCATGAACGTATTGATGTTGCTAAGTAAAGCCAAAGCAAAAGGAAATATACAATGGAAAAAGATGGCATCAATGCAGATCCACTAGAACTCGAAAAATTCAGTCAGCTGGCGCATCGCTGGTGGGACCCAAATAGCGAATTTAGACCACTGCATGAAATCAACCCGTTACGCATGAATTATATTAGTGATTTGGTGGGTGGGTTAGAAGGAAAAACAATCCTTGATGTAGGTTGCGGCGGCGGCATCCTATCCGAAGGTATGGCTGCATGTGGTGCAAATGTCACTGGTATTGATCTCAGTGACAAGGCATTAAAAGTCGCTAAACTACACCTGCTAGAAAGTGGACATCAAGTTGATTACCGCAAAATCACTGTAGAGTCCTTAGCTAGCGAACAGCCACAGCACTACGATATTGTCACCTGTATGGAAATGCTTGAACATGTTCCTGATCCTATGAGCATTATTCGCTCATGTGCACAACTCACTAAATCTGGCGGCTGGGTTTTCTTTTCCACCATTAACCGTAATCCAAAATCTTACCTGTTTGCCATCATCGGCGCAGAATATGTTTTAAAACTACTACCACGCGGCACACATGAATATTCAAAATTCATTAAACCATCCGAACTGGCTCGTATGGCCCGCAATGCTGAGCTTACTGATGAAGAGCTAATCGGTATGACTTACAATCCGTTCACAAAAGTTTACGCCTTAGAAAGTGATTCCAGCGTAAATTACATCATGCATTATCGCCGATAAGTATCACAACATATAGTGACTCACAAGAACACAACGCGCTATCACTTCAATACAAAACATATTCAATGATTAAAGCTGTTTTGCTTGATTTTGATGGAACTGTTGCCGATACCGCTCCAGACCTGGGACATGCGCTAAATCGGCAGCGTACGGATCGTAACCTGAAGCCATTATCCATCGAACAGATTCGCACACAAGCATCAGCTGGTACACGCGGACTGTTAGAACTTGGCTTTAATATCAAGCCGGGAGACGATGGCTACGAATACATGCGCGATGAGTTTCTTGACTTTTATACTCAACATCTATGTCATGATACCTGCTTATTTCCCGGCATGATCGAACTGCTGGACCAACTCGATGCCCGTAAAATACCTTGGGGAATTGTCACCAATAAACCCGCACGTTTTACCCACCCATTAATACTAGAACTTAAACTACAACAACGTGTTGCCTGCGTCGTATGTGGCGATGAAACTGCTCATGTCAAACCACACCCAGAACCACTCCTGGTTGCCAGCAAAAAAATTGCGATTACTCCCTCTGAATGCATTTACCTCGGCGACGATCTGCGCGATGTTAAAGCCAGCCTGTCAGCAGGCATGTTACCGATTATTGCCCTTTACGGTTATCTGGGCAATGATCAACCACCTGAAACCTGGGGCGCAAAATATCTCATTAACCATCCACAAGACCTACTTAACTATCTTTAATCCGAAATTACCGCAGAATTATTATTGCTGAAGCGCTAGTCTGATCATCCTAGAAACCGCAGTTGAATGGTGTTTAGAGTTCGTTGTTGTTTGTTTCTGACAAGATGCAATGAGGCGTAATAACTAGTTATTACAACGAATTGCAACGCAGTCAGAAATAAAGAACAGCGTGCTATAAACATCGTAGCGTGACTCACCCAGAAGGTGCGTTTCGTTACAGCAAACAAATTCCATATATTTATAAGGTTGCATATAATTTAGAG
>JAHZIU010000219.1 GCA_022601315.1 Betaproteobacteria bacterium | reverse complement strand
TGGTGTCCGAGTAATATTGAGTTTATTCGCCGGATTAACGGGCTGGATAGTGTTGAGGCGGTAAAGCAGATTCTGTTCGAAGCGAGCTACATGGTGATGGGTTTGGGCGATGTTTATCTGGGTGCACCAGTTGCTACACCGATTGACCCGCGGCATCGTCTGGTGACAACGAAATACAACCCTGCACGAACCTGGACGCCAGAAAATGCAGTGGGAATCGGCGGCGCCTATTTATGCGTGTACGGTATGGAAGGCCCGGGTGGTTATCAGTTTGTTGGCCGTACCGTGCAAATGTGGAATCGGTATCGCCAAACCAGTGATTTCAAGGATGGCATGCCTTGGTTGCTACGTTTTTTTGATCAAATTCGCTTTTATCCGGTGAGTGAAAATGAATTGCTTGCGTTACGCAAAGATTTTATTACCGGGCAGTTCAAACTACGTGTTGAGGAAACCAAGTTTAGTTTGAAACAATACAATCAGTTTTTGCAACAGAAAAGCACATCCATTAAGGAATTTAAGGCTATTCAACAAGCCGCATTTAATGCGGAACGTGAACGCTGGAAAGCGCAGGGACAAGCAGAACACCTGAGCGATATGCAATTTGAAGAAGCAGATGAACAACGTGAACTGGATATTCAGGATGGCGCTAGCGCGGTAGATTCGCATGTAACGGGTACCATTTGGAAAATATTAGTCGAAGAAGGGCAGTATGTAGCGGCTGGGACTTCGTTGATGATTATTGAGTCCATGAAAATGGAGTTTTCAGTGGATGCTGCGGTGAGCGGTACTGTACGCCAGGTTTTTTGCAAGCAAGGGGGCTATGTGTCGACCGGTCAGGTTTTACTGGTTATACAGGAGGATTGAATTTGGATGACATTTTACCTTTAGGCAATATTCCGTGTTTGCTACAACGATATGCCTCGGGCGAACTCAAGCCTAGTCAGGTGGTGCGGGCCGTACATGCGCAGATTCTAAATGATGATGATCACATCTGGATACATAAATTATCGCTTGAATCATTGTTGCGTTATGCGCACGCAGTAGAAGCCAAAGCGATGGCGGCTTTACCGTTATATGGCATTCCATTTGCCATTAAGGACAATATTGATTTGGCCGGTGTGCCGACTACGGTAGCTTGTCCGGCTTTTTCATATACACCAGAGTGCAGTGCGACTGTCGTTCAGAAATTGATTGAGGCCGGCGCTATTCCAATAGGTAAAACCAATCTTGATCAGTTTGCCTCGGGATTGAATGGTACGCGCTCCCCTTACGGTGCATGTCGCAATGCGTTTAATCCCGAATATATTTCAGGTGGATCCAGTTCTGGGTCGGCTGTGGCTGTCGCGAAAGGTTTGGTGAGTTTCAGCCTTGGGACTGATACGGCTGGTTCTGGCAGGGTGCCTGCCGCATTCAATAATCTTGTTGGGTATAAGCCAACGCCGGGTTGGTTGTCTACGCATGGAATAGTGCCTGCCTGTCGTTCCTTGGATTGTGTTGCGATATTAACGTTTACTGCTGCTGACGCAGTGCGCATTTCGGCTGTGGCAGCGGGCTATGACGCCAAGGATATTTATTCTCGAGAAAGAAAGATATGTGGAAATGATTTTGGTGTTGCACAGCATTTTAGATTCGGTATTCCGTACAATCATCAGCTACAGTTTTTTGGTAACAATGAGAGCGAGCGACTGTTTTGGGCGAGTGTTACACAGCTTCAAGCGCTTGGTGGAGAAGCTGTCGAAATAGACTTTGATCCCTTTTTGGAAACAGCACGCCTGCTCTATGAAGGGCCATGGGTCGCTGAGCGTTATGCAGCGATGCAAGCATTTTTTGAAGAAAATGGCGATCAGATTATATCGCCTGTACGCGAGATTATCGCCGGCGCGGCACAATATTCGGCAGCGGATGCTTATACCGGTTTGTATCGTTTGCGGCAGCTAAAACGTCAGGCTGATCGTATTTGGAACAATGTAGATTGTTTGCTGACCCCCACTACCGGTACTATTTATACGATACAGGCGATGCAACAAGATCCTGTCGGTTTGAATGCCAATCTGGGCTATTACACGAATTTTATGAATCTTTTGAAGTATGTAGCAGTGGCGGTGCCCGCTGGGTTTCAGAGTGATGGTTTGCCCTTTGGAATTACTCTCGCTGCACCATCGCATCAAGATCACGCGTTGTTGCACCTGGCTGGACGTATTCAACAAGCATATGCGTTACCGCTTGGTGCTACAGATGCCATATCTACTATAGATACTGCCCAGTTGGATAATTATGTGCCTCCTGAAACATTGAAGCCAGATTTTGTACGGTTAGCAGTTTGTGGTGCGCATTTATCTGGCTTGCCGCTAAATAGTCAATTAACTGCTCGGCAAGGGAAATTGCTGACATGTACCAGAACATCGCCTGATTATAAGCTTTATGCGTTGCGAGGAGGGCCACCTTATCGCCCGGGTTTGGTGCATGTAAAAGAGGATGAGCAAGGCTTCGCTATTGAAGTAGAGGTCTGGGAAATATCGATGCGTGAATTTGGCAGTTTTGTAGCAGGTATTCCTAAACCGCTTGGGATAGGCACGATTTCCCTGGCGAGTGGTGAAGAGGTGCTTGGTTTTCTATGTGAAGACTATGCTGTGGAAAACGCAATAGATATTAGCAAAATAGGCGCGTGGCGTAAGCACTTGGAACAACTGAATAGATAATTGATAAAGATAGGTGGGCTGAATGTTTTGATTTGGCTGTTCAGCTTGTATTCATGTTTAAACTGCTTTAATAGCTTGCAGTTTATTCTTCACAGTCAGTGGTTTATTACTCTCAAATAGGCGGCCGTAATGGACACTATCAATACCACAACACCTCCACTTATTACCAATACTCTTTCAGGTGGAACTTTTCATTTTCTTACTATCCGTCTGGAGCCAGCAGAGTCAGAATTTTTTAGAGGATTTAAGATTGATGATGACATCATACTTGTTTTTGATGAGAAGGTTATTTTAGGTAGTGGCGATATTGTGATCAGTAGCGAAACGGATACTCGTCACATTAATATCGAAGATACCAGCCAAGTGTCATTTGATACACAGAGAATTTTCTCGTCAATTTTTGCCAGAAGTAGTGAACCGCGAACTGAGTACCTTGAGTTTGGTGCGTTAATTATCAATCCGGAAACTGATTTACTGCCTGATACGGCCTATACGATTCAATTAAACGATGGTGCGCTTTTAGATACTGCCGGAAACACGCTCGCAGGCTTTAACGACATTGTTGTTACTGCAGTAGATTCAACGCCTAATCTTCTGAGGGTTACGCCATCTGATGGTTCTACAGATTTCAGGGTTGATGAGAATCTCTTTCTTTCTTTTGATGAAACAGTTGTTGCGGGTTCTGGGGAAGTTGTGATCAGTAGTGATACGGATACACGCACCATTGATATTAATGATACCAGCCAAGTCACATTTTCCGAAAATGGCGCTGTAATCATTAACCCACAAAAAGACTTGATTCCAAATACGGTTTATACACTACAAGTATCTGATGGGGCTGTGGTTGATATTGAAGGCAATGCTTTTACCGATTTCAATCCAAGAACATTTGCGCCCGTAGCTGGTTCGCTTCCAAAGCTTGAATTTAGTAATCCAGAAAATGGTTCAAGTGAATTTCAGGTTAATGACAATATTGAATTACGTTTTGATGAAGCAGTTAAAGCTGGGATCGGCAATATTGTGATCAGCAGCGATTCAGATGTACGAACGATTGCTATTAATGATAGCAGTCAGGTTTCATTTAATAGCTCTCTTAGATTTGGTACTGTGATTATCGACCCAACAGATGATTTGATGCCTGATGCATCTTATGCGGTACAAATAGCTGAAGGTGTTATTACTGATCTATCTGGCAATGCTTATAGTGGTTTTGACAATGGCTCGATCTCGACAATTGAAATTCAACCGTTTTCTTACTTTGGCACAATAAGAGATGGGATAAGGTCAATTTTTAAAACAGATGAAAATATCGTATTGTTTATAGATAAAAATGTTATCGCTGGTAGTGGTGATATTACAATCAGCAATGGTTCGGATATTCGTAATATCGCCATTAACGATACCAGTCAGGTTACATTTGAAGCAACAGATGGCTTTTCTGATGGAATCTTTGTAATCATTGACCCAAAAGAAGATTTGATTCCAGATACAACTTATACGGTTCAATTATCCAGTAGTGCAATTATTGACACAAAAGGTGATATTTTTGCTGGTATCAATGAGGCTTTATTAACAACAATTGATCCTGGACCTATTGTTTCACCTTTTCCGCCTGGTATTTTTAATAATTTCAAGGCGGATGATGATTTTGTGTTGACTTTTGATGAGCCAGTTATCGCAGGTGAAGGCGATATTGTTATCAGTAACGGCGTCGATGTACATACGATTACGATTAATGATACTAGTCAAGTTACATTCCTGGGCCGATCTGTAGTCATCGATCCCAATGATAACCTTGCCCTTGGACAATATACCGGATCAATAACCAGTGGCGCGATTACAGATCGGGTAGGAAATACATTTGCTGGTATCAGTGATGCTTCTTTTACAGTGGTTAAAGAGGCATCACCACTACTAACTGGTAGTAATCCGAATAATGGCGATACTGATTTTAGGATTGATGAAAATATCATGTTACATTTTAATGAAGCTGTTGTGGTTGGGAGCGGTAATATTCTCATCAGTAACGGAACGGATACAAGAAGCATCGCTATCGATGATGCCAGTCAGGTGACGTTTGAAGAATTTACACCAGTTGATTTTCTCCCTCAAATTAGAACGGGAGCAGTAATTATCAATCCGACAGAAGATCTTGTGTCGGGGACGACTTATACAGTAGATGTAACCCCAGGCGTGATCACAGACACAGATGGAAATCCTTACGCTGGATTTAGTGATGTATTTTTTACGACAATTGATTCATTGCCTGTCGCTACGATTGGAGTCAGTGAGGCAGATTCAACAATTGGGTGAGAACTTGTCTTATAGCGTTTCTGACAGAAGGTGCTCACCAGCATAATTCGACAGTTTGCGGAATTTCTAAGTTGGGCTATGTTTGCTAGAGTGTGTTAATAATTTGGAAATCGAGGGAGCACAATACATAGTTCTACATAATACACACATGACAAGACTTGCGAGAGAGATTTTACCTGTATGTTCACATCACATTCTACAATATAGGCGGATACAATGAACACTATCAATACGACAACACCCCCACTTATTACGAATATTTTTGGTCTGTCTATTGACTTTGATTTTTTTAGTATTCGTCTAGAGCCAACAGAGTTAGAGTTTTTTAGCGGATTTATGATTGATGACGACATCGTACTATACTTTGATGAGCAAGTTATTTCAGGTAATGGCAGTATTGTAATCAGCAGTGAGACGGATACTCGTCACATTAGTATCGAAGATGTCAACCAAGTGTTATTTGATACACTGGGAGTCTTTTCGTCTACTACCGGGGGTAATGAATCGCGAACTAAGTTCTTTGAATTTGGTGCGCTAATCATCAATCCGGAAACTGATTTGTTGCCTGATACGGCCTACACAATCCAAATAGATGATGGAGCACTTGTAGATACTGTTGGAAATGCACTTGCAGGCTTCAATAATATTGAAGTTAGTGCAGTTGATTCAACTCCTATTCTTCTGAGGAATACTGCATTTGGCACTACAGATTTCAGGGTAGATGAGAATCTCTTTCTCTCTTTTGATGAAACAGTAGTCGCAGGCTCTGGAGATATTGTTATTAGTAGTGATGCGGACACACGGATTATTGATATTAATGATACCAACCAAGTCACATTTGATGACAATGGCGCTGTAATTATCAATCCGCATGAAGACTTGATTCCAAATACGGTTTATACACTACAAGTACCTGATGGGGCTGTGGTCGACATTGAAGATAATATTTTTATTAATTTTAATCCGACAACCTTTACAACAATAGCAGGTTCACTCCCGCATCTTGTATCTAGTAATCCAGACAATGGGACAAGTGAATTTCAGGTTAATCGCAATATTGAATTGCGTTTTGATGAAGCAGTTAAAGCTGGAATAGGCGATGTTGTAATTAGCAGTGATTCGGATGTGCGAACGATTGCCATCAATGACACCAATCAGGTTACCTTTGATCGATTTGGTACTGTGATTATTGACCCAACAGATGATTTGATGCCTGATGTGACTTATACGGTACAAATAGCTCGTGGTGTGATTACTGATCTATCCGGCAATGCTTATAGTGGTTTTGACAATGGCTCGATCTCAACAATTGATATTCCACCGTTTTCTTTCTTTGGCACAATCCGGGATGGTGAAAGATCAATATTTAAAACAGATGAAAATATCGTATCGTTTATTGCTAAAAATGTTATTGCAGGTAGTGGTGATATTACTATCAGCAATGGCTCAGACATTCGTACTATCGCCATAGACGATACCAGTCAGGTTACATTTGAGACAACAGAGGGCGTTGGCGTGTATGTAACCATTGATCCCAAGGAAGATTTGGTTCCAGATACGACCTATACCGTTCATATACCTAGTAGTGCAATTATTGACACGGAAGGGGGTGTTTTTGCTGGCATCAATGAGGCTTTTTTAGCAACGATTGATCCTGGACCTATTGTTTCACCTTTTCCACCTGTTTTTTTTAATACTCTCAAGACTGATGATGATTTAGTGTTAACTTTTGACGAGCCAATTATTGCAGGTGAAGGTGATATTGTTATCAGCAATGGTGTAGATATGCGTACGATTGCGATTGATGACGCCAGTCAAGTTACATTTCTAGGTCGATCTGTAGTCATTGACCCCAATGATGATCTTCCCCTTGGGCAATATACCGGAACAATATCCAGTGGTGCGATTACCGACAGGGCAGGAAATACATTTGCTGGTATCAGTGGCGACTCTTTTACGGTGGTGAGCGATGTGGCACCAATATTAGTGTGGAGTAATCCTAATAATGACGATGCAGATTTTAGGGTTGATGAGAATATCAGGCTATCATTTGATGAATTTGTTGCGGCTGGAAGCGGTAACATTCTCATCAGCAACGGTACAGATACAAGAGCCATCGCTATTGATGATGCCAGTC
>JAHZIU010000218.1 GCA_022601315.1 Betaproteobacteria bacterium | reverse complement strand
GGTATAAGCCAGAATGTTGGTACATTAATCAGAAACAATCAAACTTAAATCAAGCTGCGTTTTAGATCTGATCTGGGAGATGGGCTGGTCTGAGTTCCGGTACAATTCAATGGAACTCAAATAATCCGGTGTAATATCACCTGTAATATAGTCCCCATTAAAACATGAGGTCTCAAAGCTTGTCAGCGATGGGTTTACCTTTGAAACTGCATGCTTTAATGCCTCAAGATCTTGAAAGACAAGATAATCCGCGCCAATTTCATGGCAGATTTCCTCTTCGCTACGATCTGTAGCAATCAGTTCTTGTCGTGTTGGCATGTCAATACCGTAGACATTTGGAAAACGTACTGGCGGCGCGGCTGATGCAAAATAGATTTTATTGGCACCTGCTTCTCGTGCCATCTGAACAATTTCACGACTGGTTGTGCCACGAACAATTGAATCATCAACAAGTAATACATTCTTTCCTTGAAACTCGATACTCATTGCATTGAGCTTTTGGCGCACTGATTTTCGACGTTGTTGTTGTCCTGGCATGATAAATGTACGACCAACATAGCGATTTTTGACAAATCCTTCACGGAAATCTACGCCCAGACGATTCGCCAGTTGCAAAGCGCTCGGGCGGCTTGATTCTGGAATGGGGATAACCACATCAATATCAAGATGATGCATCGATTTGGCAATTTTCTCAGCCAAAGATTCTCCCATATTCAAGCGTGTTTCATACACCGAAATACCATTGATCATAGAATCTGGGCGCGCCAAATAAACATATTCAAAAATACACGGATTGAGTGACGGGTTTTCCGCACATTGTTTACTATGAAAATTGCCCTCCTCATCAATAAATATGGCTTCTCCAGGCGCAATATCTCGCACCAATTTAAATCCTAATGTATCCAATGCAACACTTTCTGATGCAACCAAATATTCACTGCCTTGTTCTGTTTCTATCGTGCCAAATACCAAAGGGCGAATACCATAGGGATCGCGAAAAGCTAACAGGCCATAGCCGGCAATCATCGCCACCACTGCATAAGCGCCTCTGCAGCGTTTATGTACACCAGCTACGGCAGAAAAAATTGTCGTTGGGTCCAACTGAAAACTATTGGTGCTGCCTTGCAATTCATGAGCAAGTACATTTAACAACACTTCAGAGTCTGAGTTAGTATTGACATGGCGCAAATCCGCACGAAATAATTCCTTATTCAGTTGTTCTGCGTTTGTTAAGTTTCCATTATGGCTCAGTACGATACCAAATGGTGAGTTTACATAAAAAGGTTGTGCTTCAGCTGAAGAGCTGGCAGAACCTGCAGTAGGATAACGTACATGTCCGATACCCGTATTTCCAGATAATGCGCGCATATTACTTGTGCGAAACACATCTCTGACCATGCCGCGACCTTTATGCATATGAAAGGTATTACCTCGTGCAGTTACAATACCACCCGCATCCTGTCCACGATGCTGCAGCATCAATAGGCCGTCATAAAGCAGCTGATTCGCAGGTGATTTTGCGACGATACCAAGAATTCCGCACATAAAATTACTCCGTGGATTTCGTACTTAGAAATACACCATTATTACAAATCAACGGTTATTTCTTAATAAAAAAAGTATAAGAAAACAATTGCCACGAATAAATGATTACGTCTAAATGCATCTATTCAATCAATTGCTATAAATCAATTTGGACATTCAAAAAGCAGTATCATTACGTTCATAATCGATTCGCTTGGATAAATCGTCTGGCAACCATTCCTTTACGTATAGCGCAATCGTCTCCAATGGGCTACTCAATTGTGCCTGCTCCCAAAATGACTTCTGAGGCAAGGCGGTTAATCCAGCAATTAGAACCAGAACCATAACTACGAATAGCCCACGAAGAAAACCAAATAACGCACCCAACATTCTGTCAATAAGTCCTAATCCAACACCTTTGATTAAGGCAGATAGCAACATAATTAACAGCCCACTTACGAGTAGCACAGAGATAAATAGGGCTATAAATGAAACAATCATTCGTAGCGATTCACCACTCACTTCAGATGGCAACAGTGGCTCAAAATCACCTGCATAGGAGCTTGCGGCTACAAAGGCAATAACCCAGCCTGCTATAGAGAGTACTTCACGTACTAAACCACGTATGATACTTAATACAATCGAAACGGCAAATATACCTAATACAACATAGTCAAAGATGGTCATGTACTAAAAACCGTGAGTTTTGTGCTAGTTAGCGACACATTGGGTAAATCACATAGGAGAGTAAAGCATTATTTGGTTTTTCTTAATTCATATTCATCGCCCATTTTCTGAGCTTAATGTGAGGTCACCACACCATCAAGGCCTAGTCTTCTTAATTTTGCAAGTTCATCTTCAGCGGTAACCCGAGTTGGATAAGGTCCAATGCGTACACGCGTTACCTGTTGATTATTATCAGCCCTAACTGTTTCTGTATAGGCATTAATACCATTAGACACGAGATTCCTTTGCTGTTGTTCAGCCTTTGATAAATCAGCGAAAGCGCCCAATTGCACTACATATCCTTTTGTAACAGCAGTCGGCGTTTCTTTTGCAATCGTTTCAATGGTGTCAAGCTGTGGTTTGATTCCAGGTATTGGCACATGTATGTACGTCTCCGAATCATCCGAAGAAATTTGTATGTTCTGTACTTCATCTGACGATTCTAAGGGCATTAACTCCGCGATATCAATTTCCTCATAATCTTCTTGAACCGGTGTTTCCTCGATAGGTTGCAATATCTGTGGCGTCTCTTGGATTATATCCTCTGGAGGGAAATGAATAGCAATCTCTTGTTGCTTTGACTCTGGCTTCGGTTCATCAAAAATCATTGGTAAAATAATTACCGCAGCAACAACCAGCACAATTGCACCAACTAAGCGTCTTCTTGCAGCCTTTCT
>JAHZIU010000027.1 GCA_022601315.1 Betaproteobacteria bacterium | reverse complement strand
TTATAATGCTTCAAACACACCTGCAGCACCCATACCACTGCCTATGCACATTGTCACCATGCCATATTTATGTTTACGCCGCCGCATACCATGCATCAACGTTGCAACCCGTATTGAGCCGGTTGCCCCCAGCGGATGGCCTAGTGCAATGGCACCACCTAATGGATTCACTTTATCACGATCCAACCCTAAATCATTGATCACGGACAAACTTTGTGCAGCAAAAGCTTCATTAAGCTCAATCCAATCCAAGTCATCCTGTTTAATACCAGTTTGTGCCAAAACTTTTGGAATCGCCTTGATTGGCCCTACACCCATAATTTCAGGCGGTACGCCCGCGACAGAAAAGCCAATAAAACGACCCAGTGGTGACAAGTTAAAACGCTTCATCGCGGTTTCACTCATTAGTACTACGGCTCCGGCACCATCCGACATTTGCGAACTGTTACCAGCGGTCACTGAGCCTTTGGCGGCAAAAACAGGTCTTAATTTGGCGAGTGCATCAATATTGGTACCGACGCGAGGCCCTTCATCCGTATCTTTGACAGAAATTTCTTCATATACTTTATGCGTTGTTAGATCAGGACGCTTTTCATCTACGGTATAAGGCGCAATTTCTTGCTGAAACTCACCTGTTTCAATGGCTTTCAATGCACGCATATGACTGGTATAAGCAAATTCATCCTGATCTTCACGCTTCACTTTCCACTGCTCTGCCACTTTCTCAGCGGTCATACCCATACCATATGCAATGGCCACATTTTCTTCATGCTCAAACATAGCGGGATTCATTGAAACTTTATTTCCCATCATTGGTACCATACTCATACTTTCTGTACCTGCAGCAATCATTACATCAGCTTCACCCAAACGAATGCGGTCTGCCGCCAATGCGACTGATTGCAAACCTGATGCACAAAAACGATTAACAGTCATACCGGAGACACTATTGGGCAGACCAGCCAATAGCACAGCAACCCGCGCAACATTTATACCCTGTTCTGCTTCCGGCATGGCGCAACCGACAATGACATCATCAATGGTTGCCGGGTCTAATCCTTCACATTGCTTCATAACCGTCTGTATTACATGCACCAGCATGTCATCCGGACGAACATTTTTAAACATTCCACGTGGCGCTTTACCAACAGGTGTGCGAGTTGCGGCTACAATATAGGCATCTTGTGTTTGCTTACTCATCAGTTTCTCCTTAGATCATGAATCTCGAAATACATTTTAGGCCACCCTTTAGATTTATTTAGTTTCTAAGTGGCTTACCTGTTTTCATCGTATGCTCAACACGAGCCTGTGTTTTCTCTGTAGCCAGCAATTCTAGAAAACCAACACGTTCCAGTTCCAATAACCAATCCTCATCCACCAAACTTCCTGGTGTCAGATCACCGCCGCACATGACATGTGCAATTTTTTCACCAATCAGATGATCATGCTCGGAAATAAAACCACCCTCACGCATATTGACCAATAAGCTTTGGATTGTGGCAATACCGGTATTCCCGGCGACCTGAATTTGTCTGGCTCTGAGTGGCGGGCGATAACCTGCTTCCGCCAATGCCAATGCCTGCGCCTTGGCTACATGTAATAGTTCAAACCGATGCATCACGACTTGATCAGCAGCGCGTAAAAAACCCAGTTGCTTGGCCTGCTCTCCACTCTTCGCCATCTCCGCCATTGCAACTGTCTGGAAATATAGTTTTAACTGCGGAAACGGATCACCTTCCAGTGCATTTTGTGCTGAACGCAATGCGAATTCCTTACAACCGCCACCCGCCGGTAACAAACCCACGCCAGCTTCTACCAAACCAATATAGGTTTCCAACGTTGCCACCGCACGGTCACAATGCATAACAAATTCACAACCACCTCCCAGTGCCAGCCCATCCACCGCTGCAACCGTTGGAACCATCGAATACCGTAATGCTTGTGATGTTTGTTGAAACTGTTTCACCATACTTTCAACTTCCGCCAATTTCTTAGCCATTAAAACGTCAGCCAGATCTAGTTCGCGGGCAGCTTTAAGTACGGTAGCCTGTGCTGTCTTCTTAAAATTCTTGAGAATTTTATCAAGTGCTGAAGGCGTAGGTGGCGGCGCATTTTTTTGCGCTGGATCACTCTTCGGTTTTTCTGTCACTTTTTTTAAATTAGCGCCAGCAGAAAATGGCGGTTCCGTTTGCCAAATGACCAATGCGTTCCAGTTCTGCTCCGCTTCAGTAATCGCCTGCTGCACTCCTTCCAACACATCAATACCAATAGTGTGCATTTTGCTCTTAAAACTGAGTATGGCAATCCGATCTCCCATATGCCACATTCTGACCGCATCCGTCTCAAAAATTGTTTCTCCATAAGAGGCATCCTCACCAATCAAACGGTCTGGAAACAATTGACGCCGATAAACCGGCAACGTTGAACGACCTTGTGTTGTTTTGGCAGCAGGCGTAAAAGAACCTTTTACTGTATGTACGCTTTGCAGTTCACTTTCTGCAATCGTCATGACCCAATCGGGCAACGGAACCTGGCTCATACTCTTGCCCGCAGCAATGTCTTCATTAATCCAGTTTGCAATTTGTTTCCAACCGGCAGCCTGCCAGATCTCAAACGGCCCTTGCGTCCAACCAAAACCCCAGCGTACCGCCAAATCCAAATCACGCGTATTGTCCGCAATTGACTCCAACTGCACTGCACAATAATGAAATAAATCACGAAATATGGACCATAGAAACTGCGCTTGTGGATGATGATTATCACGCAGTTCTCTAAATTTCTCCGGTGGGTTGTTGTATTTCAGAAGATTCTTTATGGCTTCTTCCACCTCTCCAGCTGAAAGACGGTAGGATTTCGAAGCGAGATCCAAGACATGAATTTCCTTACCTATTTTCTGATATACACCGCGCTTAACCTTCTGCCCCAATGCACCATCATCAATCAACGCCTGCAGCCAGTCAGGCACAACAAAATATTTGTGCCACGCATCATCCGTTAAGGTGTCACGCATGGTATTCACAACATGTGCCAATGTATCCAATCCAACTACATCAGCAGTTCTGAATGTTGCGCTTTTGGGGCGATCAATCAAGGAACCGGTTAGAGCATCAACCAGATCAAGACCAAAACCAAATTCCTTCCCATGGTGCATGGTTGCCAATAATGAAAAAACACCGATACGATTGGCAATAAAATTAGGTGTATCTTTGGCACGGATCACTCCCTTACCCATGTAAGTCACCAGGAATTCCTCCAGATGATCCAACATGGCAATATCACTGGCTTTTGCAAGGAATTAATTCTACCAAGTGCATATAGCGTGGCGGATTAAAAAAATGAATACCGCAAAAACGATGGCGTAGTTCCTCTGGAAAAGCTGCGGCTAATTGATTAATAGACAAACCGGATGTATTACTGGCAAAAATAGTCTG
>JAHZIU010000217.1 GCA_022601315.1 Betaproteobacteria bacterium | reverse complement strand
ATAATCGGACGGCCTGCGCCGGGACCAAAACTGCTGGAGGTAACGCCCAATTCTTGCGACAACGTATCACCTAAATTTGCTTCACGCTTCCGACGTAGTTCGTTTCCACGTAAAACTATTTCTGGCTGCACCAATGTTCCTTCAACCACAGTCTCTGATGCATCTTCAACCACTACCACTTCCGGCATTTGCGGCAAATGAGCTGTTGCTACAGTTTGGGATGCAATAACTGGCCTTATCATAGCCAAAATCATGCCGGATGCTATTAACCTGAGAATAAATTTAGAATATAGCAAGGCCAATGGGTCAAAGAATTGGAAACAATAATTACGACAAAGCCACGACTATTTTTTGATATGGATTCTGTTTGAATACAACTTGTGGTTACTGAATAATACACAAATTAAAATTCAGTACCAAAAAAAGTATAGGGCATTATACACCGCATTTTTTTGATTCAAGCGGTTCGCCTTAGCTAAAAAAATTCAGAGCAAGTCATGATGGAAAATGTTGACGCGCTAATTCACAAATATCGTCATGCGTTATTTCAGACTTACAAGCTACAGCCCATAAATCAAAAAAAGGATGGCTTCGACCAACTGCAGCAGTTGTCATAAAACCGCTGCCCCGTAAAGTATTAATCAAAACTTTTTTGGTAAATCCGCAACGATGCGCCATATGAAGATTACCGCGCGCCAAAGCGGGACGGTACCCGTAGAGAATATCTAGGGGTGCAATTGGACCTGCAGGCGAAGTATAAGCAGGGTCAGCCAGTTTATCGTCCGCTATCAATGTGCAAACTGATTGCAAATCAGGACAAGTAACCACTAGAAATCCATTTGGCTTTAATACTCGAATAAATTGCTTAAGTGCAACAGGCACCTCATGCGGATACAGGTGTTCTATGTTATGACTGGAAAAAATGGCATCAATAGATCCATCAGCAATACCTGCCAACTCAGTCATCGATCCTACAATATCAGGATTCACTGCTTCGTCGATATCTAATCTTATTTCCCGCCACGTCTCATTGTTAAATCCCGCTGTTGTATGCGTTTTATTTCTTGGCCCACATCCCACATGCAGAAAAATTTTCTCCACTTCAACCCCAGCCGAACGTTTATTCTCAAACCCTAGTTTCTTAGAATCATACATCCCCAGAAATGCCAATTCCAAATTTCTTGCAAATTGTTGTGCATCAAAAAGCGGTGAATCCCTTACTTGTTCCCTTAATCCTGATCTTAAAGTTACCATGCATGGCAACTCTGAACTTAGCTTTATCGCTTTACTAACATATTCATCCAAATTATCAGCAACCCAGTTCGAGAGTCCTGCCGCTGTTAATATACTCGCACCCTGCCGTGCTAGAAGTGTCTCTCCAGCAAGTGTTATTGTTGGTACACCCATCCATAGTGCTTCATACGTTGTTGTCCCACCTGGGTATGGAAAAGTATCTAGTAAAATATCGATCTCTGCATAACTGGCTAGATAATTTTGCCTTGTATCCGGGCCAAGCAGTGTCACGCTATCTTCTTGTATTCCAAATTGGGCCAAACGTTTCTTGAATTGCGCTCTGGTTTCAAGGCAGCCCATTTGTTTATTTTGAAATCTTAAGTGTGATTGTGGAAGCGCATTCAGTATTTTTCCCCATGCTTTCAATACACAATCATTTATTTTTGACAGTGCTTGATAACAACCAAATGTTATATATCCATTTTGGGTTGCAGGCAAAGGCTTAACACTTAAATTTCCCGCATGCGCTGGCGGGGTAAAACACATTCTAATTTCTGGCAAATACCAAATCTTTTCTGAGAAATCTGAATGACGTGACACGGGAATTGAAACGGGATCAGCCAATAGGTAATCAATACTCTTTAACCCGGTAGAGGCGAAATACCCAAGCCAGCTGACTTGTATCGGCGCTGGCCTCCAGGCAAACAAGGGCAAGCGATTAAGGGCCGTATGGCCTGCAAGATCAACCAGTATATCTATCTTGTCTTGATGAATTTTATGAGCCGCGTCTTCATCACTCAAGCCTGCTATAAGATTCCATGCATGAAAATACGGTTTTATTCTATTGGTGAGATCATCTTCCTGGACTCGTGCTGAATAGGCCACCAGTTCAAATCGCGCTTGATCAAAACTTTTAAGCGTACTCTCCAGGAAATAACCGACAGGATGAGACTTTAAATCACCTGAAACCAAGCCCACACGAATACACCGCGATTTTTTTTCATTTGATCCGGTTAACCAGCTTGCATAGGGTTTGACTCGGGCCAGTGCCTTTTCACTATATTGCTTTGCTTCTTGTAAATATTGATCAGGTGAACAGGCTGAATTAGAACTTAAGGCATAGAGAAGATTGCTATGTACTTCAAAATCATTTGGATTTAATGATAATGCTTGCCTATAAGAAGCAATCGCCTTGTCATGCAGACCTTGATGTTTAAAAACATTGGCTAAATTATTTATCGTCTGCGCATCATCTTTGTCAATCTCAAGCGCTTTTTTCAGATGCCGCTCGGCATCAGCAAGCTGACCTTGTGCCTGCTGCACATTACCCAAATTTTTATATGCACTTTTATAATCAGGCTTAAGGTGTATTGCACGTTGGTAGGCATGACTTGCCTCGGTTAGTTTTCCCAGTATTCGCTGAGCATTTCCCAAGTTAAAATACGCAGCAGCCAGTTTTGGATTATGTTCAAGCGCCATCTCAAATGCCGCAAGCGCCTCATCGTGTTCATTCAAACCAATGAGTGCAATTCCAAGATTACAAAAGACTTCTGCACAATCCGGATTATATTTGATAAATTCTTTATAAATTTTCCTAGCTTCGTTTAATTCTCCCCTGTTATGAAGTAATGCGCCAAGATTGAGACAAGTATCAACATTACCCGGGTTGATTTTGAGTTCTTGCTGATAGCATTCGATTACTTCATCTACTTTGCTTCTCATTTGCTCCTACTCTTTCAATGCAAATTTAGCATGTCTTATGAATGATTTAACTAATCTATTGGTACGACATATTCTTAGATCTAGGAAACCACAAACAAAAAACCTTCAGCCTATTACTAGACCGAAGGTTTTTTGTTGTTCAGTTACGGCGGATGTTGCTTTGTTTATCCGCCCTACCAAGCGCTTAAACTTAAGTAGTAATAAGAATAAGATCACCACCTACAACAGTGAAGTCAGCTGCAAGTAAAGTGTCTGTTGCTACACCTGTTAAACCTACAGCAAACTCACCTGCTTCGATTATTCCATCACCATCAGTATCTTGATAAATATTAGCAGTTGTAGCACTAGTAATATCTACATAGAAGTCACCTGCATTTGTTACGGTTGTTGTTCCAAGCGCAACATTTTGAGCCACAAGACTTGCACCAACTGTCACAGCTGTTCCTGCGACCTCTGTATCAAACTCGACACTTGCACCAGCGGCGGCTGCCAGTGTGGCTCCGTCTAATCCGGCAATGGTATCGGTCAATGTTGCACTAATACCTGTTGCTGATGAATCACTCACTGAATCACCAGCTGCATAGTTGAACTTCATAAGATCATTAGCACCATTACCAATTATCGAGGTAGTTGTAGCATCTGCACCTGCACCACCAGTAATTGTTGTTGTTGCGGTACCACCCGTTTTAGCGGTTAGCGTAATGACATCATTACCGTCACCAGTACTAATAACATTACCACCAATCACGTTATCTGTAACGGTATCAACCGCTGTACCACCGGTAAACGCAAATGCGTTTGTCGTTGCACCCGCTGCATTAAAGGTTGATGCACCAGTCAGACCAGAGAAGTCAATTGATACATTAGATTCAAGTACGTGAGCCAGTGTTGTAAATTGCACTGGAGCGCTACCGGTTACAGTCAAACTTGTCATACCGGTAATATTTGACATATCGGTAAAGGCGCCACCGTCTACTGCATTAATGGTAACTGTTTCGATACCAGCCAAAGTAAGATCACCAGCAACAACAATTGCTTCGTCTGCCGTCGTATCACCATCTGAAATGGTCAGCGCTAGCGTATCAGCTGTTCCTACCATGGTTGCATCTTTAATGCCCAATGTTGTCGCACCAAGTGCGCCCTGAATGGTCACAGCACCAGCTTGCGTTGCATTCATGTCAGTTACATTGGAACCAGCAGCACCTACTTTAATTGCCGTAATCGTAGAACCTGTAATTAAGTCCATATCGATTGCTGCTGCAGCTGAAGACAAGACTTCAAAACCTGCGTACAAAGCACCTTCAGCGGTTGTATCAATATGTCCTGCAGCAGCTAAAATCAACGTGTCATTACCATCGCCAGCATTCACAGCACCAGTCTGACCACTTGTTGATGTGGTGACCATGTCGTCACCTGCGCCACCAGTGAACGTTGCCGCTACGGTTGCAGATAATGTTGCGCCAACACCACCAGCCGTTAAACCGGAAGCATCAATAGATGCAAAGTCAGTATCTAATGCACCCAACACCACAGCAGGGGTATATGCTGATGTCGCTGTTGCCGCAACCGTGGTAGCTGCGCCACTAATCGTTAATGACTGAGCAGCTGCATTGGTACCTATAGCCAATCCACCAGTTGATAACGAAGTCGCTGCATTAATTGTCGTTGCCAATATTCCCGTACTGGCAGTAGAAATAGCACCAACAGTGTTTGCCGCACCCGTTCCATTAATGGTTAAAGATGTTGCACCTGCCGCTGTTAATCCAATCGCACCAGCACCCAGGGTACCACCCGAGATATTTAACACAGGAGCTGTTGCACCTGCAACATAAGTAGCTGTTGTTGCAGCGTTCGTTATGGAACCGTTACCCACTACACCGATACTCGCTCCCGATGGAACATTAGTAGCCGTTAGCGCGCCCAAGCTCTGGAAAGCATTAATTTCAGTAGCACCAGCTACACCAGACGCATCAAATGCGAAAGTATCAGCAGCTGCTGAGCCACGTAAATTGAAGATTTCAATGCCACTCACCAGCGCACCATTTGTATTGACTAAACCGGCACCGGACGCATTAGTAATATTGAAAGTATCAATTCCGCCAGCACCACCGATAGTATCTGCACCTGTCATCGTAGAAGTTGTTGCAGGATTACCGACAAATCCATTAAACACATCTACACCTGATGAACCAGGAAGGTTATCAGCGCCTGTAGTCAAGACTGTGGCTGGAACATCTTCTGAATCCAGCAAGGTTGTTGTCTTGGTTAATGTGCTACCACCCACAACCGCCTCAACACTATAGGTTTCAGCCAGTTCGGTTACGCCGTCATCTGAACCTGTAACACTGAACGTAGCAGTCGTTCCCCCCGCTGGAATAGTAACCGTCACAGGATTAAACGTACCCGTTACAAAGTCATTTAAGTTTGTAGTATCAGTACCTTGATCGGCAGCTGCATTGTCGCCGGCTACGACAGAGAAAACAACATCTGTATCAGCAGTAACGGCCTCACTAGCTGTTACTGTATATACAAGCGCACCACCTTCATTCACTGAATCAGCTGTCGCTGTCAGTGTGAAGTTTGTATCACGTTCACCTTCAGCATTATCAACTATTTCTGTAATCTCTTCCGGAGTCAACGGCGCAGTTCCCGTCACGGTAGATAATGCTGCCTGTAAAATGCTTAAGTCACTCGAACCAACTGTAGCTGAGTATTCCGCTGAAACAGCAGCCTTGTTATCCAATAATTGTGCAATTTCTGCAAACTCTGCAGGCGGGCTATCAGATAGAAACATAACCGCTTCATAAACCAGATCACCAATATTGGTACCGGCATCAATACCAGCAGTAAAGAAATCTATTGCCTGAGTTGCTGCACTACCCGCAACATCATCAGCAGTCAAACCAAAGTTACCGGCCAAGATAGCGGCCTGTTCTGCTGAAGTCGTTGCACCACTCAATGTATCTGTAAAAATCGTAGTAACGGCAAGTTCTCTTGCCAAAGCCTGTTGTGTACCACCATTTTCTATAAAGCTTTCTAGGTCAGGTAAAAAAACTGTGCCAGGCGCCGCATTAAACAACCCTGTTACAATCTTCAGAAGTTTTGTTTGATCTTCAGTACTTATAGCCATGGGAGCTCCCTTGATAAATTTAAAAATTAATTACGAAAGAAAGTAAATTACTTGCAAGTTTTTCACTTCTCACAGTGCCT
>JAHZIU010000216.1 GCA_022601315.1 Betaproteobacteria bacterium | reverse complement strand
GTCAGGCAGCCAGGCGGACATTAACGCTACCTTAGCCTCTTTAAGTTACCAAGGTACGTTGGACTATGTGGGTGCAGACACCTTAACGGTGACCAGTACCGACAGTAATGCCGCAACAGATGTGGATACCGTAGGCATTACTGTGAACAACGTGAATGTGGTGCCGGTGAATACCGTGCCGGGCGCACAAGTGGTCAATGAAGATACTGCAATCAATATCACCGGCATTTCGGTCAATGATAGCGATGGTGATTTGAGTACCGTACAGTTATCGGTTACGCAAGGCACACTGAATGTGACGTTAAGTGGCGCGGCGAGCATCAGTGCTGGGGCTAATGGCACAAATACACTGACTTTGTCAGGTAGCCAAGCCGACATCAATGCCACATTAGCGAGTTTGAACTACCAGGGCAATCTGAACTTTAATGGTGTGGATACCCTGACGGTCTTAAGTACTGACAGCAATGCCGCCACTGACAGTGATACTGTTGGTATCACTGTGAATGCGGCCAACGACAATCCGATAAACACCGTGCCAGGTGTGCAGTCTGTTAATGAAAACACCTCCTTGGCGATTGGGGGCATCAGCGTCAACGACGTTGATGGAAACTTAAGTGCCGTCCAACTGGCCGTCACCAACGGTGCATTAAACGTGACACTCAGTGGTGCAGCCAGTATCAGCGCAGGCGCTAACGACAGCAACACATTAACCTTGTCAGGTAGCCAGGCGGACATCAATGCCACGTTAGCGAGTCTCAGTTACCAAGGTACGTTAGACTATGTGGGTGCAGACACCTTAACGGTGACCAGCACCGACAGTAATGCCGCAACAGACGTGGATACGGTGGGTATTACCGTGAGTAGTGTAACCGTGGAACCAAAACCAGAGCCAGAACCAGAGCCAGAGCCAGAACCAGAACCAGAACCAGAGCCAGAACCAGAGCCAGAGCCAGAACCAGAACCAGAACCAGAACCAGAACCAGACGATGATTCGAATTCAACTCTGGTGCCTGCCCCGGACCCGGTTTCAACACAAGTTTCAACGTCAACTCTGACATCGACATTTACATTGCCACCGACAACGACAACGACAACGTCACCGGATTCAACTCAGATGCCGACTCCAGATTCGACACAGATTACAGATTCGAATCAGCCCCAGAATATTTTAGTTGAAGATGTGAATGTGGAAATATTCTCTAAACCGATGATAGATCCGGATAGTAACTGGGTAGATCCTTGGGCAGGTGCAAAGATCAATCAAGTAGTAATATTTAACGGAAAACAGTCGATTGAATTATCAGGTTTTATTCCACAGAATGTTTTCATGCCGTCTCATGAGGCTAATCATTTGTTTTCATTAATGTCAACACAAAGGTATGAGTCAGTGATGAATAACCATGTGTTGTGGCAGCAGGTCGGACGCATGCATGATGATATGCAGCTAGCATTTGAAGACGATCTCAAGACTCATGAGTTAGTTGTCAATATGGTGGCAGGTACCGGTCTTTCGTTTGCTTCCGGTTATGCAGTAATGTTACTGCGTTCAGGCGCTTTACTTGCCAGTCTAATGTCTGTTCTTCCTGCCTGGAAAAGTGTGGACCCGCTATCCATTTTGATTGCTAATGAACAAAAAGATGGCATGAATAAATCAGAGGATAGTGATGATTCTAAGTTGAAGTCAAAGGATGCCGTAGAAGAAATATTCAGTCACAGTAATACTAATAAGTCACCTTAGCAAATATGGCTAAAATAAGTATACACCCTTCTATTCGAATTAGCTTTGGCTTGATTGCTTTAACCATAAGCATACTGCTTGTGGGTGAATTGTTGGGTATTGTACCTGATAATTCTCAGGTTACCATTGATGCTAGGAAGAAGCTGTCTGAAATGCTTGCGGTGCAATTTTCTCACGCCGCTGAACGAGAAGATTTTGTTCAGATTCAATCGACATTAAATCTTCTCGTGAAAAGGAATCCGGAAGTGTTGTCTGTTGCAGTTCGCAAAGACGATGGTTCGTTCTATGCTAAATCCGGTAATCATGAAACTGTTTGGCAGAATCCTGTTAATGGTGGTTCATCATTGTCGAATATACAAATTCCTATCATGCAAGGTAACGAGCTTTGGGGAACGGTTGAATTAGGGTATACGCCACTAATGGGACAAGGTTTCTGGGAGAATTTTAAAAATTCGTTTTGGGGAATGCTGCTGTTTGTAGCCATTTTTGGCTTCTTGGGCTACCTGCTTTTTTTAAAGCGAGCGTTGAAGGATTTAGACCCTTCTAAGGTTATTCCGGAACGGGTTAAGGCGGCCTTTGATACGTTGACGGAAGGCATACTGATTCTTGATGAAAAGGAGCAGATTGTGCTGGCCAACAGTGCTTTTTGTAATAGTGTAGGGATGGATTTCGATCACCTTATTGGCAAAGCAGCTTCCGATTTAACGTGGGAAAGGGGGTCTATCGATCAACTGAAAGAAAATTGGGAATATCCATGGTTAGAAGTATTGAAAAATAGAGTGGTCCAGACTGATATGCGGCTAAGTTTTAAGTCTGATGATGAGAGTAAGAACATTTTTACCGTTAATTGTTCGCCAATAATAGGTGACGATAGTCAGTGCAAGGGTGTGTTGGTATCTTTTGATGATGTTACGGAATTAGAGGATAAAAATACCAAGCTACAAATAATGCTTGAAAAACTTGAAGTGGCAAAAAATGAAGTATTCCGCCAGAATGATGAATTAAAAATACTGGCGGAGATCGATCCATTAACAGGATGTTACAATCGAAGAGCATTTCATATGCATTTTGATAAAATGTTTTATAGTTCTTGTGACCAGGGTACTAGTCTGGATTGTATTATGCTCGATATCGATCATTTCAAATCCGTTAACGATAATTTCGGGCATCAAACTGGTGATGAGGTGATTAAGCTGGTCGCAAAAATCCTCAGAGAAAATTTGCGCGATGCCGATATCGTCGGTCGGTATGGCGGTGAAGAGTTTTGTCTGGTCTTGCCTGGCTTTGATATTGAGACAACTTTGGCAATTGCAGAACGGATTCGCGTTAGTGTTATGAATTCTTCCGAATATCCTGTTATTGGGATTAAAGGAGCGACCATAAGTCTAGGGGTATCTTCGATAAATGATGGCGCTCTAAATCCCAATGAAATGATTGATTTGGCGGATAAGGCGCTATATTACGCCAAGAATAATGGTCGTAATCGTGTCGCTGTGTGGAGTGATGGGGTAGAGGAAGATGTAGAAGTAGATATTGCCACAGTTGATAAGACGGTTGATGATAGTGATCGCTTAATGACGCTTGTTGAAGATGATGCGCTTGATATTGATCCCAAAATTCTTCGTGAAAAAATTAAAAAACTCGAAAATTTAAACGAAGAGCAAAAGGAGGCTTTCAAACGTGGTTTAAATTACGATTCCGTCACTGGATTGCCTACTCGTGAATTGTTATATGATCGCCTCAATAGTTCAATTAATTTCGCTCAGCGGAATAAGGGCAGTGTTGCAGTACTTTCTCTCACATTCGATGCCTACAAGCTTATTCACAGCACTTTGGGGTATAAAGCAGCAGAGAAATTGGTTATCGAGCTATCACATCATTTAGGCAATTTATTGCGTACGACAGATACCGTTTCATCGGATATTGGTGCGGGGTTATTTGATTCTGTTTTGTCCAGGAAGAATGACAATGGTTTTTACATTTTGATTCCTGAATTAAAAAAAGAGCAATCCATCACGTGGATTATAAACCGTATTTATGCTGGTTTTAGTCAGCCTATGGTGTTAGAAGAATTCAATATTAAGGTTGATTGCTCTATTGGAGTTAG
>JAHZIU010000215.1 GCA_022601315.1 Betaproteobacteria bacterium | reverse complement strand
GGTGGTGAAAAATCACTCATATCAATCTGCAACGTCACATTAAGTCCCTTACCAGTCACGCCATCAAAAGGACCAGCCGTTACTCGAGCAGCAGTTCCACCTACGCCGTCAGTAAACGTAGTCAGCTCAATACTAAGATCCGCCCCATCAGCGGAAAGTCCAAAATAAGTCTCAATCAGATTCTCAGATTGTTCTAACCAGCCATTTTGTAGCCCATACAATACGGCAAGCTGGTCTTCAGTTCCCAGAACACTGACATTGGTTGTGTCAAATATTGCTTCATTATTAAAGGTAGTAGTGGCTGATACTCTCTCAACTTCTTGAATCAGCTGATCCACTTCCTCTTGCAATGCCTGCTTGTCTGCAACACTGTTTGTCGAATTTGCGGCCTGGATAGATAGTTCACGGATACGCTGTAAATTATCAGTCATTGATCCCAATGCACCTTCAGCCGTCTGCAACATAGAAATGCCATCATTGGCGTTTCTTGTTGCCTGATTCAGCCCTCTAACCTGTGCCGTCATACGCTCAGAAATAGCAAGACCTGCTGCATCATCTTTTGCGCTATTGATCCGCAAACCCGAAGAGAGTCGTTCAAGCGCACGACTCAAGTCTGTCGAAGATGCCGACTGATGACGCGCACTATTTAATGCACTAATATTTGTATTTATTGATGAGAACACGATTTAAGTTTTTTTCTTATATAACACCACATTCCTTACATAACGAAAAAAACTTGAGAATCTTTAATTCCTTAAAGGTTTTCTTAACTTACTACAATTTGTCTTATCAATTCATAAAATTACAATTATTACTGACATGAATAAACATACATTCTGCTTACCTTTATAATAAACAGACGTACATAGGCTACACACAGCAAAATCAAACCGGCTTGACACGAAACACTCCTACATCTACCGATACAACTACTACGCGTTGTCCTGCTGAGACGGACTCTACATTTACTGCTTCAGCAGAAACCTCAACACGCCAGTCTACCCCTGAATAGCGCGTTTTACCGGGTGTCGATGTATTAATATCTTGTGTTAAAACAAATTCCAGGCCAATGAGATCACTACTCCTGTCTTGACTGGGCGCACGATCGCCTTGTAAACGTTTAAATGGCCGCCACAATAACGTTGTAATCACGGCTGAACTAATCCCTATACTGGAAAATCCAACCAACCACGTTTCTGGCAAGATACCAATCAACATCATCAAGCCAGTAGCTAAGGCCCCTAGTCCAACAAACAACAATACCCCTGTTGCCATACCAAACAATATGACCTCTAGAATTAAAATAGTAAATCCAATCGCTATCCAAAATTCACCCTGATGCTGATTAATATATTCGATCACCATATGCGACACCTTTTACTGGTTATACTACTTTTACGACTTGGCATCGTTTGCTTTAGATTTTTCTTTGTTCAGCGTGTTGATAATTGTCATTGCTTCAACAACCATATTAGCTGCTTGCGATTGTCCATCCGATAACAATACGACCGATGACTCTTTAGCGATTGCTTTCTTGGCTTCAATCGCTTCGCCAGCCAGTTCCAGTTGAATCGCTCGCTGCCCATCTGCCGTACTGGCAACTTCTCCAATAATCTTCAGTGCCTTAGCTTTTGCTTCAGCAACCGCCAAAATCGCTTGTGCTTCACCTTGTGCATTGAGAATCTGTTCGGCTTTATCCGCTTCAGCGTTTAACACCTGTGCTTGCTTCTCACCTTCTGCAACATTAATTGCGGACTGCCGTTGTCCTTCTGATTCTAGAATTACCGCCCTTTTTTCACGTTCTGCTTTCATCTGTCGTTCCATGGCGTCCAACACCGAACGTGGTGGTTCGATATCTTTGATTTCATAACGCAGCACCTGAACACCCCAGGGACCTGCAGCTTCATTAATTGCCGCCACAATATTGACATTCAGGCTGTCACGCTCTTCAAAGGTTTTGTCCAGATCCATTTGGCCAATTTCACTACGCATGGTTGTTTGAGCTAATTGTGTTACTGCATAAATATAATCATCAACACCATAGGACGCCTTATAAGGGTCCAAAACCTTGAGATACAGAACACCATCAACAACCAAAGAAATATTATCCCTGGTAATAGCACTCTGGCTGGGAACATCTGTAGCTTGTTCCTTTAATGTACGTCGGTAAGCAACGCGATCAATAAAAGGCACAAGAATATTCAAGCCAGCCTCCATTGTTTTATTATATTTGCCAAAGCGCTCAACCACATAGGCCATATTCTGGGGTACAAATACCACAGCACCTTTGATTAAAATAATAGATAAGATTGCAAGGCCAACCCAGAAGCTAAAAACAATATCTAATGTTGGTTCTACATATCCCATATCGCAACTCCTTTATTCGTGAGGTAATTTCTTAGTTGCCAATTGACTACTTAAGCCGTGAGAAAATAGTTTATCCTAAATAAAATTACTTTCATTTGCAGAATTCACTATAAACATCTCTGTTTATCGATGCACCAAATATATCTCTAATTCGTATCATAGGCACTGAAAAAAATTTTGGAATCTTTGATTAATACTGAACCACATTGAATATGATATAAAATTACACTTCATGGCAAGCCATCAACTGATACTACTACAAGCAAATTTACTTCTTAAATTAAGCAAACACCATTGAACCCAAATTCCTCAGCTAACCGCCAAAACAATATTCAACGCCATGAAACTAAATACGATATTTACCGTATGCTGCTCACCACTCGGGTAAATCACGCTATGATGTTTATAGCAAGCTGTTCTTTATTTTTTGCTGTGTTGCAGTTCGTTGTAATAACGAGTTATTACGCCTCATTGCGCCTTGCCAAAAATAAACAACAACGCACTCTAAATACCATTCAACTGAGGATTTTAGGTTGAATTTACTCAAAGCCCTCGCTGCCATTAGCAGCATGACCTTTATATCGCGTATTCTTGGCTTCCTGCGCGATGTGATGATTGCTCGTATTTTTGGTGCAGGAATGGCAACAGATGCCTTTTTTGTCGCCTTTCGCATCCCCAATTTATTACGGCGACTTTTTGCCGAAGGCGCATTCTCACAGGCATTTGTCCCGATTCTGGCTGAATATAAGAATACACGTACACCAGAAGAAACACGTGATCTAGTTGATCACATCGCCAAACTTTTAGGCTTGACACTGTTTGTTGTTACACTGATCGGCGTCATCGCAGCGCCATGGATTATCTATGCCAGCGCGCCGGGGTTCTCATCAGACCAACAAAAGTTCAATCTAACCGTCGAATTACTACGGATTACATTTCCATATATTTTCTTTATCTCACTGGTCTCATTAGCCGGTGGCATTCTCAACACCTATGGCAAGTTTTATGTACCGGCAATTACACCAGCACTGTTAAACCTTTCGTTTATAGGCTGCGCTTTGTGGCTAACACCGTTGATGGATCCACCTGTACTAGCACTGGCATGGGGTGTTTTTATCGGCGGCGCTCTTCAACTCGCTTTTCAAATACCTTATTTGCTACGCCTCAAATTATTACCACGCATACATTTTAATACTAAGGATACCGGTGCCTGGCGCGTACTTAAGTTGATGGGGCCAGCAGTTTTTGGCGTGTCAGTTGGGCAAATCAGCATGCTCATCAACACCATATTTGCGTCGCTTCTCATTACCGGCAGTGTATCATGGCTTTATTATGCGGATCGATTGATGGAATTTCCGGCAGGACTCTTGGGTGTCGCCTTAGGTACTGTGTTACTGCCATCTTTGGCTAAATATTACAACACGAACAGTAGTGCTGAATATTCCCGTTTATTAGATTGGGGCTTGCGTTTAACTGTACTGTTAACACTTCCTGCCGCATTAGCGCTCGCACTATTGGCCATTCCATTGATC
>JAHZIU010000214.1 GCA_022601315.1 Betaproteobacteria bacterium | reverse complement strand
TATACTTGCCAAGTTGGTCGAATTGGCGCATCAACTGGCGGAAATCCCGATGTTGGCACGTACACATGGTCAGCCGGCCACACCCACAACATTAGGTAAGGAAATTGCCAATGTCGTGTATCGCTTACGTCGTGGACGAGAACAACTGGCAACAGTCGCTGTACTGGGGAAGATCAATGGTGCTGTAGGTAATTACAATGCACATTTATCCGCGTATCCAGATCTGGATTGGGAGAATTTTGCGCAAGTCTTTGTTGAAAATCTGGGTTTGCAATTTAATCCCTACACGACACAAATTGAACCACATGACACAATTGCGGAGCTATTTGACGCCTATGCGCGAATCAATACCATCTTGCTGGATTTGAATCGGGACATATGGGGGTATATTTCACAAGGTTACTTCAAGCAAAAGACCAAAGCCGGTGAAGTAGGTTCTTCGACCATGCCACATAAGGTGAATCCCATCGATTTTGAGAATTCGGAAGGGAATCTGGGTATTGCCAATGCTTTGTTGCGGCATTTAGGTGAGAAACTGCCAGTCTCCCGCTGGCAACGGGATCTAACCGATTCCACAGTGCTGCGCAACATGGGGGTAGCGCTGGGGCATACTTTGCTGGCCTATGATTCATGTGTCAAAGGGCTAAACAAACTGGATGTAAATCCCGTTCGTTTATCGGCTGACTTGGAAGAAACCTGGGAAGTGCTGGCCGAACCTATCCAAACCGTTATGCGACGTTATGGCGTTCAAAACCCCTATGAACAGCTAAAAGCATTAACGCGTGGCAAGGAGGGTATTAGTAAAGATGCGTTGCACCAATTTATTCGCGAGTTGGATATTCCGCAAGCTGAGAAACAACGCTTATTAACCATGACGCCACAGAATTATATTGGCAAGGCCGTTATATTAGCGCGTAATATAAAAGCTTAATGAAATTCTAAAAAGTGCTGAGAGACTTTTTTATCTAAATCTTTTTTCCAACTTTCCGGCATCACTTGCTCAACTTTTTTCAACATACGTAGCGTATCATTTAATTCGTTTTCAGGCGCTGACTGTTGTTTGGCTGCCGATAGCCATAGGTAAGATTTAGCAAGGTTTTCAGCAGTAGGCATGTCTGTCTCTTCCGCTAGCGGCGCATAAAAATATAATCGGGCGGTTTGATAATAAGCAGGCGAATACCCTTGACTGGCGGCCATTTCAAACCAATAAAGTGCACGGGTCTGGTCATGAAATTCATTTAGATTAATGACACCGAGGTAATAGTAGGCCTCAGCAGAATTTTTTTCTGCGGCATAACCAAACCAGGTAACAGCTTGTTGTGGGTTTCGGATAGTCGCGTCGCCGTTTAAATAAAATTGTCCCATTTTTAATTGCGCTGGTGTTAAGCCGATTGATGCGGCCTGCTGACAATATGTCAGGGCTTTTTTTGGGTTTTTTTCAACGCCGTCTCCCTGCATATACAAATCACCGATGGCGCATAATGAAATTGTGTGCCCTAAATCCGCAGCTTGTTGGTACCAATGAATGGCGGCTTCGTGGTCGGCAGCTTGATGAATGCCTTCCTGTAAGCATTGTGCAAAAAAATGAGAGGCTGCCGGGATTCCGCCTGCCGCAGCTTTTCCATACCACTGACAGGCTATTACTTCATCCTTCTCTCTTCCCCAACCTTGCTGGTAAAAAAGCGCCAGTGTAAATTGTGCTAAATGGTTCTGTTTTTCCTGCGCATATAACTTGAAAGCTTTATATGCCTTAGAGTATTCGCCTTCGGCTAGCCATTGCTGTGCCTCAATCAGTTCATGATTTGCATCGGGTTGTGCAAATAAAGTAGGTGCCCATATGAAGAAAATCAAACTGCTAACAAATACTGTACATTTTATTTTCTTTAATGCGGTCATATATTGGAATATTTCCGAGGTCAACAAAAAGGCTACTGAACAGAAGATGCTCAATAGCCTGCAGAATAATTTGAAAAGTGAATTTTAATTTCGAGAGGGAAAGATGCCCTGTAACGCAATAATCCAGTGCATTGCAAGATATGGCGGACGGTTTTCATGAGCTTGCCCGCCACCAAAGGAACTAACGGTTACTGCACCTGCATGCATGGCGACATCTGGTGCAGAGTCTGAATATAAATTTTGGCGACTGAGTACTGCCCATGTACGACCAACGGGTTCGGTATTGTTACCTGCACCACTTTGTGCATGCGCTGTAGCTGTTGGGGTAATCGGCGGGATTTGAGTCTCATTCAATGTAACTGTTTCTACGCCACCCTTACTGCCAAGCCGATAATCCGTCAAACCTGGGCCATGTCCAACACCAATCACTGCACGACCTCTTGTATCGGGTAAAGCAAAAGTTGTTCTGCCATCACCACCATAGGTTGTTCCAAGTATTGAAAATAGTGCCTGATTCTGATTAATTGCTATTAATTGACCATCTGCAAATGCCCAGCCTCTGGGTGCAAAGTTGCCAGCAAAAACACACATGCCGCCGATAAAAGGTTCAGCAGCACAAGCCTGCGCCTGGCTACTGAATAAAACACCTGAAAATAATGAAACCGTGATTGTGAGGGACAAAGCGGAACGACGTAAATGATTTACCATGAATAGCTCCTATCTCGATTAAATTTCACTGCAGGAATGTATCGTTTTGTCAGTAAGAATACTTTTCAAATGACTAACGATACGATAAGTCAATGTTGTTGTATTAAATCTGGAACATTGACAAGGGCTATCATACTACAACAATCGTGTCATATCTCCACCATCGAACCCAATCAATGGTTGTATAATATTTTTCCCGAATGCAATTACTTTAAATAATTCACCCATTTCAGCCGGGCTGACCAGTTTTTGTAGTTGATTGGCCTGGGGCAGGTAGTTGTTGATGTCTTCGGCAGGCGTTTGCGCAAGAATCTTTGTAATGCCGCAATTAATTAGGAAGTGTGCTTGATTGGTATAACCCAACAAAACCAATTCGGTATCCCCCGTCGCATCCAAAATAGCACTAAAATCGACATGGCTGGTGATGTCCTGCAAGCCGGGCAAGTAGAATGGATCATCATGCGCATGATGACGATAGTGGCACATCAGCGTGCCCTGGTTACGTTGCGGATGATAATACTCATTGCTGCCAAAGCCATAGTCGATTAAGATGATTACACCTTGTTGCAAAGTGTCTGCCAAACTGTGTATAAAACGCCTGGCGGCAAGATTGATTTCGCTGATGTAATGAATTTCAGGGTTGATGTCAGGATTAACTTGTGCCGCTAGTTGATTTGCCGCGGTTTGAAGCGCTGTACTCTGAATGGGACGCTGTTGCCACTTAAACTGGTCATTTTGCCAAGTGACACCGCGTTCAAATAACTCGTTGTCTTGCCATTCCACCAGATGTACCGGCATGGCGTCCAGCACTTCATTCGCCAGTATAACGCCATTAAAAGTTTCTGGAAGCTGCTCTAGCCAATCAATCAAATGTAGAAGATGTGCAGCTCGGTCTGAGAATAGTTCTCGTTGGCGTTGTTGCAATTCAGCACTCACTTCAAGAATGCAATATTTTTCAGGTAAAGCGCTTTTGCTTTCCAATTCAAGCAACAAATCAAGCGCCAACTTGCCTGAGCCGGCGCCAAACTCGAGTATTTGCGCATTGTTGATCTGTTCATTAATTTGCAAAATTTGCCGCGCGAGTGTGCGACTGAATAGTGGAGAAATTTCTGGGGCCGTAACAAAATCTCCCGCCCCACCAAATTTCATCGCACCGCCGCTATAATAGCCAAGCCCGGGTGCATACAGTGCTTTATTCATATACTGTTCAAACGAAATCCAACCATTTGCATTATCGATTTCATTACGGATAGCATTTTGTACTTGATGACTGTGGGCCAGTGCAATTTCGCCGGCAGGTGGTAAGGTTGCGTGTGGTGGCATCGGGAATGAGTATTCTTTGTGTTAAATTTACATGAAGAGTATATAACAATGTAAAAGCTGTCGTTGGGAGGAAGGCGCCGTGCAAGAAAAAGTGGTATTTATTACAGGTGGTGCAAAACGTGTTGGCGCGGCAATTTGTCGTAAATTGCATGCGCAAGGTGCCAAATTGATTGTGCATTATCGATCTTCTCAACAAGAAGCACAGGATTTACAAAATGAACTTAATCAACAGCGTCCGGATTCTGTTGCATTAATTCAAGCTGATTTACTGGACACCGATCTATTGCCGGATTTAATAAAAAAAGCTGCCAAACGCTTTGGGCAACTGGATGTGTTAATTAACAATGCCTCCAGTTTCTTCCCGACACCATTGAATGAGTGCACCGAAGAAGCTTGGGATGATCTGGTTGGTAGCAATCTAAAAGCACCGCTCTTTCTCTCACAAGCGGCAGCACCCTATTTAAAAGCACAGAATGGCTGCGTGGTTAACATTATAGATATTCATGCAGAGCGACCTTTAAAAAACTATGTTATCTACAATTTGGCTAAGGGTGGCTTACAATCTTTGACCAAATCACTGGCATTGGAGATGGGGCCGGAAGTGCGTGTTAATGGCGTTTCTCCAGGCCCGATTCTGTGGCCGGAAGATGGCGAGTGGTCGGATGAAGCCGCGCGCCAGAAAATTATTCATGGCACCTTGCTAAAACGCGTTGGTGAACCGGACGATATTGCCAGGACGGTATTATTTCTGATTGCAGAGGCGCCTTATATTACCGGGCAGATTATTGCTGTTGATGGGGGGCGTAGTGTGCATTTGTAGCGCGATAGGGTGGCTAAGCTTGTGTCATCCACCGTATGGGAGTGGTATCAGGTCGAACATTACAACAATGATTGGAGGCTAACATAAAGTGAAAATTGGGTATTCTCAAGGTGTTTAAATTCCTAAATATTTGATCGAACATACAAATCAGGAAGGAGGAGAAGTAAGATTTCAAGTGGTAAATGAGGGTTTGCTCATCTCTTCCGAGATTGTTGTGAGAGCTGATTGGAAAGAAACCATTGAAAGATCCAAAGCTAAAAATGGTCACGAAGCGCTTGATGATGAATGGCTAAATTTACCATTGTCTTCTGATGAAACATTAGAGTGGTGAGCGGGTCCGTCAAACGGTTTGATATCTGGCTTGTTGATCTCGATCCAACAAAAGGAAGAGAAATCTATAAAACTCGCTCATGTGTCGTAATTTCCCCCGATGAAAATTCTTTGCATTATTACCATACGCATAGCCTGAATATTGCACCAGTTGGTGGAATTTAAACGCCGCCTTGTATTGAATTGAGCGTGCTCGCGATCGGAGACGCAGTTATTCTGCGGCGTAGAGCGCATGTGCGTTCTATTCAATACAGGGCAAGTTAAAAACCAGCAAGTGAGTCGCAAGTACAAACTGTATTTTCTAAAAATTTGCTAAAAACCAACAGGAATAACGTTTACAGGCCAAAATCTAACTTACTGGTGCAATATTCAGGATAGCACCAGTGACGACAAAGGGTTTTGATCTACCTTGTAAAAATACAAGGTAACGTAGCTTTCGGGTGGTGCGGATCAGCCGTTCAACTTCAGCCATGGTGAGAATATCGGGTAATGACTGAATACATGGCACCTTAATGATTTTAACCCATTGCCAGTCACGCTTCAGGATATGCAGCCGGCAGAATTGCAGGTCATTACGATCAACTTTGACCGTGCTCTAAGAATGGAATTGACCAATTCGGTGAAGTAAATTTTCAGCTGTGCTAATGTGAGTTGGTCGGGACAGCAATCATAACGCTTTGCAATACGGCGAACAGCACGTGCATAAACATCTAATCTGCTGGCGCTCAAGCCTTGAAGTTTGAGTGCACACAAATGCTGCGCGTAAAATCCTTCAAAACGCTTTTGTTCTCTGAGAATCATCGGTAAACTCCTTAATTTGGAAGCCCAATAGTGAGCTATTAAAGAGTATCTCAGAT
>JAHZIU010000213.1 GCA_022601315.1 Betaproteobacteria bacterium | reverse complement strand
GCCTATGCGGGCGTGCGCGTTGAATACTATGTTAATGGACAAATGGAAACATCGACTGTATATAGTGAAGCATATGATCAGCGTCGGCTTTGGGGAAGAAACTTTATTCCCATACACGCCGTATTGTTCGAACGCTCCTTGCTGGCTGATGGCTGCGCCTTTGATGAAAGCCTGGAATTTTTTGAAGACTGGGACTTTTGGGTTCAGATCGCACAACACACATCATTATTGCATGCTGGTAAAGTGAGTGCCGTGTATCGGAATTTTGGCCACTCTGGTTTGGGACTTGTTCAAGATAAGAATATGCTGCGCGAATTAAGGGCCAAGTTCTTCAATAAATGGAAGCCAATATTAACTGGAGAACAATTTGACGATTTAATTGAATATAGAGAAGAGGTTATCCAAAGCGCCAACAGCCAACTCATTCATCTCAACAACCAATTAGCACGCAATGAAATCCAAATCACTACACTACAGAATCAACAAAATCGTCTCATGCAGCAGGCCCTTGCCAACACCGCTAGAGAACAAGCATTGCATAAAACAATTGAGGATTTAGTTCACTCAACATCATGGAGAGTCACAGGACCTCTTCGCTTTTTATCAAGGATTATGCGTGGTCAGCACAGAGAAGCACTGGCCGGATTGCTCCGCCGGCTAACACCGTTGCTAAAAAACATTTACTGGCGATTGCCTGCGGCATGGCGTAACACCTTATTAACTGCTGCATATCGGTTAGCAGGGTCCTTATTTGCAGGGTCTGGACATTACGAAGCCTGGCGTAGTAATAAAAAATACTCGGGTAATCAGTTTCCTACGGCCTCTCAAGGGTTTTTAGTGGACATGGTGGATATTCCAAGTTTTACGCCGTTGAAATCAAAATCACCTGGACGTGTCGCAATTCATGCGCATATTTTTTATCCTGATTTAGCGGCAGAATTTAAACAATATTTTCGTAATATGCCTTATGCCTATGATTTGTTTGTTTCCACACCGAATGAAGCAGCCAGAAAAATTTGTGAACAAACCTTTTCCAATTTGCCGCAACTTGAACATTTAACTGTAACTATCGCACCAAACCGTGGTCGCGATATCGCCCCGATGCTTTGTGCTTTTGGGAAATCATTGCAAAGTTATGATTACATCGCGCATATTCACAGCAAGAAATCACTTTACAACAAAGGCGCCACTAACGGCTGGCGGGAATATCTGTTAACCAATTTATTCGGTAGCAAAGCACAAATTCGCAGAATTTTTACACTGCTAACCGGAGAGACTAATGCAGGCATTGTCTACCCGCAAAACTTTTCAGGCCTACCCTATTCAGCATATACCTGGCTTTCCAATCAAGCCAATGGACGTATCTGGTGCAATAAACTGGGCATAACAAATTTTCCAACGGGATATTTTGATTTCCCGGCAGGATCAATGTTTTGGGCTAAAACAGAAGCCCTTAGACCACTGTTTGAAGCAGAATTAACTATTGAAGACTTCCCTGAGGAAGCAGGGCAAAATGATGCGACCCTGGCGCATTGTCTGGAGCGACTGTTAGTCCTGGTAACCAAACGATCCGGATTTAATGCCTTTATTCTGCGTGACATACAGTCTAATAGCTGGTCTCGTTGGCGCTTTGATCAATACCTTGTGCGTAGCCAAGAAAAAACCCATGCCATGCTGGCAGACACATCTCTGCACATTGTTATTTTTGATATTTTCGATACACTGCTGACTCGCCCACTGCTCAATCCAGAAAGCGTTAAATCTATTATTGCGCAACGGGCTGGAGGTGAAACAGCGAGAGTGTATCTTGAATTACGCGCTACAGCGGAAGCGCATGCACGCCAAAAAGCAGGGCGTGACATTGATTTGGATGCCATTTTTAAAGAACTCGCTTTGATATCAGGGCTTTCATCTAAAAGTATTGCTCAATTACGCCACCTTGAAGAAGCTATTGAGATGGAAATTGTAGCGCCACGACCGGAAGCGATCGCCTTATTGCAACAAGCCATAATACTAAATAAACGCGTCTTACTGGCCAGCGATATGTATTTACCCAAAGCTACCGTTGAGACTATGCTAAGAAAAAATGGCATAACCACCTGGGACCAGTTGTATTTATCTTCAGACATCGGCATGCGTAAGGATACTGGCGATCTTTACCGCCATATATTAGCCCAAGAACAGATTATCCCTGATTCAATGATAATTATTGGAGACAATGAGCATTCCGATGTTCAGATACCCGGTAATCTGGGATTAAGGTGTTTGCACGTGCTGCGGCCAGTAGAATTGGCACGCGCCATTCCCCGCCTTGGACCGTTGGTTGAACAATCTTTATATCAAAACGATCTCAATGTGCAGCTCACGCTTGGCATGATTGTGCGGGAAAATTACCAACCGTTATTCTTCCCACATTTCGACCCATCAGATCTCGTTCCTGCCACGCCTTGGTCAATAGGGTTTTCTGTTGCCGGACCTTTGGTGCTATCCTTTATTCAATGGCTTGCAGCAAAAGCATCGGCAGACGGCATTCAACACCTATATTTTCTAGCGCGCGAAGGCCAGCTATTGAAAATGGTTTATGATAAATGGGTAGCCAATGATGCGGATGCAATCGCCTCCGACTACCTAGTACTCTCGCGCCGCACAGTGGCTGTACCAATGATCTCAAACCTTGATGACATTCTAGAAATAGCGCGTGTACAGTTTTTCCCTAATTCTCTATCTATTTTTATACAAGAGCGATATGGTCTCACTTTATCGCAAGAAGAATATGATTCGTTTGCGAAACGTAAGCTGTGGCCCAAAAATAAATTAGTCTGCGTTAAAGATCAAAAAATCGACCATCTCATACCGCTTTTACAGGCACTTGAGGAGCGCATCCTGGCACAGGCTCAAGATGAGCATCCCGCATTATTAGCCTATCTGAACGACCTTGGTTTTAATAAAGCTTACGCGTCGTCAGCAGTCGTTGATATTGGGTATGCCGCAACAATCCAGGGCCGCCTTAATCGCCTGATGAATCAAGCAATACAAGGTTATTACTTAATCACTGAAGAACGTGCAAAGAAGGTAGCTTCTCAGCATAGCGTCATCACGCAAGGTTGTTTTGGTGATTTTGTGAATGCATTCATCAACCCGCCATTGATCTTTATAAATAGCTTTTCTATGGAAAAACTATTAAGCTCGGATGATGCACAAATCGTGCGTTATCATCTTGAGGATTCTGGCGACACTGGTGATATTCTGCCTGAATTCCGCAACTTGACGGAAGAAGAACGCCAAACAACGGAAACACGCACAGCAATACGTCGCGGCATTATGGATTTTGTTGACCAAAGCATTGCTGTGAGAGACAAATTGGCAGGTGACTTTACCGTTCCTCCAGATCTTGCAAAAGCCATATTTGAAGCGTTTGTTGAACATCCTTCAAGCGCAGAACTCGATATTCTAGGCAAACTAATGCTGGATGATTATTACTGTGGTCGTGGCCTGGTAAACTAGGGAAACAACATTTTCCATGGAAAAACCCTACTTTTCGATTGTTATTGTTAATTATAATGCGGGCGAAATGCTAAGTAATGTCATGTCCGCATTAACCGAACAAACATTTCAAGATTTCGAAGTAGTCGTCATTGATAACCATAGCACCGATGGTTCCTGGCAAGCGACTGAAAATACAACTTTTCCTTGTCACTTGGTGCGCTTGGAGCATAACATCGGTTTTGCCGCAGCGAATAACTTGGCAATCGCACAGCATATTCATGCCGACTGGGTATTTTTACTGAATCCTGATGCTTATCCTGAATCGAATTGTCTGGCAATCATGGCAAAAAATATTGCTCAGACACCCGATGTCGATTGCTTTGCATGCACACTTATTGATGCGTACAATCCGACGCAACTGGATGGCATCGGCGACAAGTATCATGTCTCCGGACTCCATTGGCGTCATGGTCATGGCTCACCACGTTCCGCTACTCCCACGCAACCAAAGGAAGTGTTTTCAGCATGCGCGGCTGCAGCTGTCTATCGCACCACAACTTTTCAGCAATTAGGCGGCTTTGACGCGTCTTATTTTGCATATTCTGAAGATGTTGATTTGGGATTTCGCCTGCGTTTGGCAGGGGGTATCAGTCTGTTATTGCCGGATGCCAAAGTTCATCACGTCGGATCAGGAACTACTGGTAAGGGAAGTGATTTTTCAATTTATCACGGGCACCGCAACCTCACTTGGACATTCATAAAGAATGTACCGACGCCCTTGATATTTTTTTTATTACCAATACATCTCGTTATGACCCTTTATATGGCATTGCGCTTTGCCACTATTGGCCATTTCAAACTTTATGTACAAGCCAAAAAAGATGCGCTCAAGCAGCTCGGTCCACAATTAGTTCAAAGAAAAAAAATTCAGCGTACCCGCACTTGTTCTTGCCATGACTTGCTGCGCATGATGTCCTGGTTGCCACGCAGCCTTTGCACAAAGTGATTGTCAAACTAGAAAACCAGCAGCATCGTCACAAAGCCGCCATGAGATTGCCCGTGTCAGTAGTGATTGTGAACCATAATGCCGGACCGCTGCTAACAACGTGTGTTCAGGCTGTGCTTGAGCAGGTAGAAGCAGTTGTTATCGTAGACAATGCATCCACAGATTCAAGTCTGACACAATTAAAAACACAATTCCCAGAAGAAAGCCATCTAAAACTGATTCATACAGGTTCCAACTTGGGTTTTGCTGCAGGCTGCAATATTGGTCTTAAAGATATCATGACACCCTATATCTTATTCCTTAATCCAGATTGCATTCTTCAAGAAAATTCTTTAGAACGCATGATCCAGGTACTTCAATCAGATTCACATATCGGTATGGTGGGGGGTTATTTAACCAACCCGGATGGCACAGAACAAGGCGGTGGGCGACGCGCCATCCCTACACCGTGGCGTGCTTTTGTGCGTGCTTTTGGTTTATTTCGTTTAAATAAATACTGGCCACAACTATTTTTTGATTTTCATTTACACCACCAGCCAATACCTCAGAAACCGATAGAAGTAGAAGCAATTTCTGGCGCGCTCATGCTGGCACGACATGAGGCGATCAAAGATGTCGGCACATGGGACGAGGATTATTTTTTGCACTGTGAAGATCTCGACTGGTGCATGCGCTTTCAACAAAAAGGTTGGAAAATTCTTTTTGTACCAGATGCTCCAGTGATTCACTATCGCAGCACTTGCAGTCGAGCACGCCCGTTTTTTGTCACCTGGCACAAACATAAAGGTATGCTACGTTTCTATCAAAAATTCTTTAGCCACAAATACCCTAAAATACTAATGGGTCTGGTCGCCTGCGGCGTATGGCTACGTTTTACTGCCACTGTATTATTTTATTCAGCGCAATATCTTTATAAATTGTTACCATTCAGACATGGATAAAAAACATGTTGGATTACTTGGCGCAACCAGCTTGGTCGGCGAGTGCCTACAACAACAATTTTCTCAAAACCACTGGCATATTAGCGCGTTTTCTCGTCAACAAATAACGCAAAGCCATGCCCATATCACCTGGCAAAAACTTGATAGTGCATCTACAAATACAAACACAAATACAAATATCCATAGCAATAAAGAAGAAATAGTTTACTGGGTATGCGCTGCGCCCATTTGGACATTGCCTGAACATTTCAATCTTTTGTTAACTTACGGAATAAAACGCATCATTATACTGTCCTCCACCAGCCGTTTTACCAAGCTTGACTCATCTGATCGTGCTGAACAAAATATTGCACAGCAACTCACGGAAAGTGAGAACCAAGTACAGGCATGGGCAGATGCGCATCAGATTGAATGGATAATACTGCGCCCCACGCTGATTTATGGCTACGGTCGCGATAAAAACATCACTGAAATAACACGCTTTATTTACCGCTTTGGCTTCTTCCCTGTATTT
>JAHZIU010000212.1 GCA_022601315.1 Betaproteobacteria bacterium | reverse complement strand
TTGCATCAATTCTTCCGTATTCATGCCATCATCTAGTAAGTTCAGCCCAATACCGACAAAAGTTTTGTTTGCAACGGATTCTTTTCCAAATACAGCACCAAGTGTTTTTGCAGTAATGCCCGCATTTTCATTTAGGTCAAGGGCTAGTGCAGTGTCAGAGAACACAATGCGTTCAATATTCTTGAGGGTATCTGTGCCATCCAGCCCATTATTCTGGTGTGTAATTGTCCATGTTCCATCAGGGTTTTTCTGCTTATCGTATTCATCAAAGCTATTACTATACTGTGCACTGTCGGTATTCTCATTTCCGTTTAAGGTGTCATCACCACCTAAACCCATCAAAACATCTTTTCCTGTGCCGCCATCAATTAATTCGGCCTTGTCGTGTTTTGTTGTGAAAGGTGTTTGGAATCCACTAAAAAACGCCATGTACTCATTCGCTGTCGTGCCATTTCCATCTGCCGGACTGAATACTGCGCCTGACAACAGATATCCTTTTAAACCAGAAGTTTCTGATGAGCTACTTCCTGCGCCAATAAGATGTGAGGCTGCCAGCATTCCCGAAATGGTTATTAAATGACCATTAAGAATTTGTCCTTCATATTTGTCAAGCTCCAGCAATTCAATTCTGCGCCATAAGATATTGTGCCAATCACTAATGATGATTTCTTGCACCGGTCCATTATTGAAATAATCCTGTTTACTATTTATTCCATTTTTCCCTGACCAGTTACCGGCCCAGTTATTTTTAAATAAATTATTGTCGCTGCCATCCAAGCCATAATATCCAAGATCAAATAGTGCAGCTTCACCAAACTGATATTTTCCTATGAATCCAAAAGGATTTTCTGCATGATAGTTTTGTGCGCCACCAGGAACACTGGATGATTCCTTAACACCTAACTTGTCAAAGTAATCTTGATATGTATTAGTCAAAATAATTATTGATGCAATCGATTAGTTAAGTGGATGAACTACATTTAAGAATGATTAATATCTATATTGTAGAATTTAGCATACTTTCCGTATTTGTTTAGTGTTACAACATTTTTAATATAAGGAATAATAAGCGTTATGACATTAAAGAAATCAATTAAAGAATTTGGAACCCTTTTAGGTGAAAATGAATCGCTACTTGATAGAGATTTTAAGCGTATCGCCGAGAAAATTGAATTGCATTGGGGCTACGAAGAATTTTATCCTTTTATGAATAAACTATTTGTTAATGATTTTGATCGTGATCGAGCGGGGTTTTCTCCTGCAGTCATGCAGGAGTTATATGATTTGACCGAAATACATGATCAATTATTTCCTGGAATAAAAGGAAGTAAAAAAGTTTTTGATCGATGAAGTGATTTGAAGTGCTATTGGGCGTTTCTTTTATATTCTGCGTGTGAAAGATGAGGGAGAGGTTTGAAAGTTCTGTAGAGATTAAGGGTGCTGTGGGAATTGTTTCCACTATACACTTCTTGCTTATTTAGGAATCATATGGATGTACATGTTATAGACTATAAAAATATCTCGGTAAATCCAGAAGTTATATCAAAAATTACTAAGATTGATCCTGAATCAAATAATTGTTTGAGGGAGATCGATAATCTATTACGGTTAGATCAGAGCATTGCAGCATTAATACTTCGGGTTGCAAATTCGCCTATTTATAATCGTGGCAATCATATAAAAACATTGCCTGTTGCAATTAATACGCTTGGCGTCATGGTTATTAGATCTTTGGCTTTGCTTGCGTTATCACGTTCTATTTTTACACAAAGTAAGAATGAGTTAATGGTGCGGCATGTTTGGCAGCATTCCCTATTGACAGCTATTGCGAGTCAAGCCATATGTAAGGAATTAGATGCAATTAAAGAGGGAGAAGAAGCTTTTGTAGTCGGTCTATTACATGATGTTGGAAAAGTCTTATTGTTTTCCCATTTTAAAGAAAAATATATCGAAGTTTTGGAATATGCACTTAAGAATAATTGTACCAGTGCTGAGGCTGAACAGGCGCACTTGAAGATTAATCATCTTGATGTGGCGCAACAAGCCATAATAGAGTGGAAGTTGCCAAAATATTTTGGCGATTATATCGGCGTCAATCTGGAACATTTATCTTCTGATCAGAAGAATGATAAAGTTCAAAAATGTTTGGCGGCCGCTAACAGCCTGGTGAAAGGAGCTGGAATTGGTTCAAGCTTATGGGATCAAGAAATAAGAAAAAATAATTTAATTGCTTTAGGACTGAGCAGTGATTTAAGTGATTATTTAATTGATGATGCATTCATGCAAAAGCTGATGGAAAATGAAATCTATCAGCAATGCCTATAAAATGGACAAATTTAATTTTTCTGAAAGATCGTCTGTCTTAAAGAATTCCTTTTCCAATCAAATTAAGATTACTTCACTTGGGCAAGATATATGGCATGAATTAACAGCAAACACTGCGCGGACATTGGATCGTTTACATATTGAACAGTATTATGAGCCGACAATATATATATTACATCAGTTGATAAATGACGTGGTTCACGCCTTACATTACAATATATTTAAGCAATCTGTGGAAACAGATTTTGGTTTTAGTTCGACTAGTAATGAAGAAGTAGAGAAGCTTTATAAAAATGAAATCGCCGAGCACGGTGATGGCAATGTCGCAAAATTTTGTGAAGCGCGAAAACTTCATGTCAGCTTGACTTTTCCTGAGGAAGGAGAGGTTATTGTCGAAATCAGCTTTCCAGGGGTTTGTGGAGAGATATCATTCTCAATTGAGAAATTGATAGATGCCTTGGGCTATCAATTAAGAGTAGAAGAGGTTGTCTCTAATCAGGCAACAAGATTTGATATTAAACTTGTTAAGTATAATGTTGAGCAACATCTCCCCAGCGCTTCCACTTTATTGACGTCGCAATGTGAACAAAATAATTTAAATGAAATTTTTACTAAATTAAGTTATAGCATAGTTAATTTTTCAAGTGCAGGAACAGTACTTACTATTTCCTCGTCTTTATTGACGCGTTTAGGTCTGGATGCAACGACAGCTTCAATTGAAGGTTTTACACAATCGATACCCGCTCATTTTTATAATGATGTGATATGGGGTGCGGTATTAAATGAACCAAATAGTACATTTGAGAACTATAGGTTACGTGTGCAGCAAATTGAAGATTCTAGTGATTCCATTCTATTTAATGTCAGTGGTTTTCGTAATGATCAGAAAATCATCCAAACACTGTGGCAAGCAATTTCATTTGATAGTAAAGATAATCAGACGCTATCAGAAGGGTCTTTTTTGAATGAAGCCAGAGTGCATAATATTATGCGTAACTACGTGCCACAATTAGTAGAGCAAAAAGCCAGAGAAACGGTAAGATTAGGTGGTACTAAGTTAATCAATGAAGAGTGTAATATTGCTGTTTTATTTTGTGATATTGTTGGCTTCACAACCTATGTGGAAAGTAATGAAGATGAAACACTTGTTATCCATACATTAAATTCAATTTTTCGTAGAATCTCAAAATCTGTCAAAGATCATAACGGTTTCATTGATAAATTTATGGGTGATTGCATTATGGCGCTTTTCAAGAACCCACATGATGCAGTAGTTGCGGCGCTTGAAATGCAAAGTCACTCAACTGATATTAATCAACTGCGTAATCGAGCAGAACAAGATGTCTTGCAATTGAGGATAGGATTGGACTGGGGAAAAGTAATTATTGGCAATGTGGGTACGCCGGAAAGATTGGATTGGACAACCATTGGTGATGTTGTAAATACAGCTTCACGAATTGAAAAAAATTGTCAACCTGGTGCAGTGCTAATCAGTCAAAGAATGCAAGAGGAAATTGTTGCAAATGATGATCAGATTGCATTTCAATGTGAAGATTTTTTTGATATCAACGTTAAAGGTAAGCATAATAAGCTTGTGGTTTGTTACGTGAACTCCTGATAAGGTTAGAGGCTTCTTGTGCGTTATCTCATTCTGATATTTATGTGCATTTTTTTGACAGTTCCTGTCGCTGCTTCAGCTCAAAGCGCTTCAACAAATGAAAAGTGTCAAATATCTGATTTTGCCATTATGGGTAAGAATAATGGCGCAGACTTTCTCTATAAAATGGGTGAGAATCTAAAGATCAAAGTCACTGGTGGATGTATTGAAGTTGTTAAGAAAGTGTCGAGATCTAATTTGGTTTTGTACTTTGATGATGTGGAGATGACCGGGTTACGTATGGACAGGCCGCAGATTACGAATGGCGGATTGGTTCTGTCATTCTATCTCATTCGTGACTCGGAAAATGAATCCAATCGAAAAGCGTGGAATAAGCTGCTGACAAAGCAGCAGGGGAGAGGGTACATCATGACATTGCCAGTGGCGCTTGCGTTAGGCAATGGGCCTGCTTTGTCGATACCGCAGCCGGACCAGGACAAGCGATTTCAGTTCTATATTGTGAATGAAACGAAGGCGAATTGGACCATACTGATTTGTTTGGTGATTTTCTTTGGTTCATACTATCTCTTAATCAAAAACCCGACTGTTTTGCGTGACCAAAAGAATGGATATTACAGTTTGGGAAAGAGTCAAATGGCCTTTTGGGGATTGTTGGTGGCACTGGCATTTACAGGTATATGGTTTCTAACTGGTACGATGGAACATATTCCAGATCAAGTACTAATCCTAATTGGAATTAGCGGAGCGACTGGGCTGAGTGCGATAGTAATTGGAGAAAACAAGATTGCAGCAAGTCAATTAAAAATGGAGACTAATATAAGAAGCCTTCAAGCTGAACAAAAGCAACTTGAGACTGAACTAAATGCGTCAGGGAGTTCGTTTCCACCTGGAAGTATGGAGCGATTGGTGCAGATTAAGGCAGAGATGGAGAAACTATCTCTGCAGCCCGACGCGCCTCAATCGGACGGTTTTTTACGTGATATTTGTAATAACGGTGACGGTCTCAGTTTTCATCGGCTGCAAGTTGTCATGTGGACTCTGATCTTGGGAGTGGTTTTTATTAATGATGTATCGAAGGTTATGTCTATGCCTGAGTTTTCCAATACATTGCTCATGTTAATGGGTATTAGTAGTGGAACTTATTTAGGGTTCAAGTTTCCTGAAAAGTATAAATAAAGTTGTTTTTGGAATCTGGGTCTTACTCTTGATAGGAAAGTGAGTACTCCGAAGAAATGATCCTGGCGGATTCCGATGGTCATTTCATTAGTACGCCAATACTAAATATTATCGCCTTGTTACAATGTTGTATTAATTATCCTACCTTGCTATCTTCCTGACAACGATATCATAGCGCAGGTGAAAGAAACTAGAATGCCCAACAATGCGGGTGCTAGTACGACCCCTTCATCTGTTATTAAAAAATACCCGCAAAGAATCAACGAGAATATTAACGAAACAATCAATGTAATTTTTATCATATCAAACGACCTCTTTTTAGAAATTAATTAGAAGTTGTTAAAATCAACCAGATCAACATAAGTCTAATCAATTTTTCCATTATCTATAATGGATTCTTTCTAACTAGAAAGTATTTTCTCGTCTTAGGAAGAGAAAAGTCAAGTCGATTGCAGTTATTTTGTATGGAACAAAAAACAATCAATAAATCCATGCGTTCAATGTCACCATTATTACAGGCTGCCATGTGCGATACCGCTTTATCGCAATAATCAGTTAAAGTAGGCGAAGCACTAGAATATATAGCGTAAGGTAATACCGGAGCCCCAATCAGGGCTGCGATTTGACAAGCCTTTTAGACCATAGATATTGAGTCTGACATTGTTGGTGAGTCTATGTGAATAGTAAGCAGATAATGTTCTTGAGTCTTGTAAACTAACTGTTGATTGACCAATGTTGAAGTTTGTTCCTATCACCGATTTTGGAGAAACCCTATATCCCACACCTGTGCCGCCATAAAACACATTTCGAAAATTAACGCCTGAAGGGTTACCCAGAATTCTGTAACCGAATGTTGCTCTAAGATGAAAATTGGATATTGATTTAAGGAGGTCGCCTTGAACAGCATAATCAACTTGACCGCTACCTAATCTACGGGCTGAGCTGGCAGTTGGAATTTTTATCCTACCGGTAATATCGAATGCCGTTTTAGAGGCTCTGTGATAGATTAGATTATGCGTATATGCAACAATGATGTCCCCGAGACCTGATTGCGTTCTTCTTTCAACTCTGGTCTCGGTGTCATTATCATCCAGATTTGAACGATTATCTTCTGAATCCGGATCTATGAGTGAGCCGATAAAATCGCCGCCATTACTTCCAATATCACCGAAACCGGGTATGCTATTTGTAGTAAAGCCACTACCAGTCGATCCATCACCGATACCTGGACCAATTACAGTTCTGGATCCAGTAATGCTGATGTAGGGGACAGTTATTCTGAACAATGAGCGGTTAGATCGATAACGCAAAGTAAAAGGCACGTACCATATATCTGTCGACGTCTCGCGACCATATTTGCCACTAGTGAAATTTGTACCGGTGCTGAAACTGAAGTTATTCGCTAAAACCACACTATGATTGCTGGCAAGAAATATTACAACAATCAGGCCTAACTGCTTGATTGGAATGTTATACATACCTTTAGCGCATCAATGCAGATCAAAATCCCAGTCGTGATGCATGTCATCGTACAAGTCATGATGGGTATCGTGGTCATGCAGTCCGTCAAAAGCATCATGATCTATTTGCATATCCATGTGGTCATTTATTCCATCGGAAGCATCAAAATCTTCCAATCCATCAAACATTTCTATTGAA
>JAHZIU010000211.1 GCA_022601315.1 Betaproteobacteria bacterium | reverse complement strand
TGAAGACGTGCTGGATTTCCTTTCTGATTGGCTAACTAAACACATTGCACATCAAGATCAAATGTTAATCCAACACGTAGACTGCGCCGTAGATCGGCCTGTAGCTGAGTTGATCTACCCTGAATACATCCAAATGATTACAGCACAAGATTCTCAATCAGATTAGCAGCGCTGATATACATTTAGCCTTCATCCTTCCAAGATACTGGCTGTCTCGCGTCAATAATCTTATTCAGCTCGTATTGCCCCACTTAAAAATTGAACTGTTTGCAAACGGTGTGGGCAATTCGTACAGAAAAAAATTTATTTAATTGATCCGGTTTGTTTTGAGTTTGAATGAGTTCAATATTTCATGCAAAAAGCTATTTTTTAGTGATCAATGCGGTTTTTAGGTTCAATAAGGTTGTCCTTTTTTTTCTTTTCGTCCTTCCAATTAGCCAGAATAATTGCGAGTAAGCCTAGAATGATTTCGTCAATTAATGGTATGAAATCAGGAATTAACAGATCTATAAAGAATAGTCCGGTGACGATTAAGAAAAGGTTTCTGAATTTTAGCTGGTTGGCAAAATTCAGAAATATGGCAATGAACGCGCGTGGATGCATAGTAGAAAAGTATTGATTTGATGAGCGGTTGTTCTTTTTTGCATCCCAATATTTTTTAAAATAAATTTGGCTTAACGACTACCAATATCACCACTGCAAATAGAATGATGACCGGAAACTCATTAAACCAGCGGTAAAAAACATGTCCATGCTGATTGGCGTCATTCTTGAATGCTTTGACAAACTTACCGCAATAATGATGATAAGCGACTAGTATTAACACCAAAGCGAGTTTGGCATATAGCCAATCACCGGTAAAACCATAACCCAGCCAAAGCCATACACCAAAAATGATAGTGAGTACGGCACCTGGTGTCATGATGCCATAATAAAGTTTGCGCTCCATGATCTTAAAGCGTTCATTGCCTGGCTGGTCATCACACATGGCGTGATAAACAAACAGGCGTGGTAAATAAAATAACCCAGCGAACCAAGTTACCATAAAAATTATATGTAATGATTTAATCCAGAGCATGACAATTTTGTATCTTTTTGCGCAAGTGTTAGTGTTATCGGTTCTGTAATTGTGTATACATCATAGCGCTATTTATTCAAAAGGTGAATTTAAAAGCGTATATTGATGCTGCTTTGGAGGAAACACTTGGCGGAGCTTTCCATCCGGGTTGTGAGTTTTTTGGCTAATGCGCCGATTATTCGTGACTATTTTTGCAGATGGAAAAAAGTGGGGCAGGATTCAACAAAGAGTAGCAGGTCTCGCAGCATGTGATACATAGCGTCTAACGGAATTAGTGATAGTATATATTTCCCTTACTTATAAATATTAGGAGTCCATCAATAAAAAGTTGACGGAGTACTGATGTGAAAACGCTAATCGCTATTTTTCTTGTCACAAGTTTTATGCTCGTTGCTTGTGGCAACGCAAATGCTTCAGTTACAGGTGATGATGGTGCCGCAACGGATCATAATGATTCGATTGACTCTACTGATTCAGGGCAAAGCAGTAATACGCGCTACCCGCCGAATGCCGCTTTGGCAAAATTACCTGACCGAAGCTGGTCACAAATTCCTGGTACGAAAATGACAAGCGTTGCTTCAACACTTTTATATGATGGTGTTTCTACGTGTTGTGGATTCGCAATCTATGCCTACAGTGGGGCCGTTAAGGACGCTAAAAATGGTCGCATCCTGTTTTGGGGAGGCGGTCATAACGATTATTACGGTAATGAAGTATACCTTTTTGATCTCAAAACACTGCGCTGGGAAAGACTTACAGACCCTTCCCCAAAGAGTGTGACGGAGTGTGCCACGGCAAACAAGGTTCATATTTTTTCTGACGGAGAACCCAAATCACGACACACTTATGATCAGATGGTTTATATTTCTGACCAGAACAAACTTTGGGCGCATGGGGGAAGTATATGTGGTCCTGTTGGCTATGGAATCGTTGATTCATGGACATTTGATCCGGAAACTAAAACATGGACGGATCTCAATCCTTCTTTAACCTATACCTGGAACAATAATTTAGGACATTCCGCAGAATACGATCCAAAAACAAAACTGATCTATTACTTTACTAGTTCCTCCATACAAACCTTTAACACGGTCACTAATAATTGGACGACTCTTCAGGCTGCTTTTTCGCATCCTATCGATCGATCAAGCCTTCTTCATCCCAGGGTTCGCAAGATTGTTACCTATGGGGGATATTTAAATTCAAACCAGGTTTCGGTTTTTGACATAGATAAACAGTTGGTCGACTATCCATCTGTTCCAAGCGATCTTCCTGCAAGAAGAGCCCCAGGATGGGCTTTTGATTCAAGGAATGAACTCTTTATGGCGTACGGTGGATTTGGCTACGATAAACGGGATGTTTGGTATTACAACGTTGAGACCAATGATTGGTTCTCTGAGCTCATTCCAGGTGGTCCGGATGGTAACCAGTTCCACTATGAGCGTTTTGTTTACGATGATGTGAATGATGTGACCTATTTCTTTCGAAGTCCATATGAGGATGTGTGGGTGCTAAAAAATCTGAACCCACAACCCAGCCCGGATTCATAGCCTGTTTGTAAAATTGAAATAGGGCAATTCAGATTGCAATACTCTCCAGTTATAAATGAAATGGATTAATGATTATGAAGTCAAGGTTTGTTTTTAAAAGTGTAATGTATCTATTTGTACTCTATGCCATGTTTTGGGTCGGCACATCATTTGCCGAAAAAAATTCTGCGATACCCATTGACTGTCACTTTACCCCGGATTTTGTTGAAGGGCCTTTTTACCTGAAGAAAGCAATAGCTCGGCAGGATATTACAGAAGATTTAGTGGGCTATGATTTTTTAATTAAATTCACGTTAGTTGATAGTGAAACCTGTAGACCTTACGTAAATATTCCAGTTGATCTATGGATGGCTAACCCTTCCGGAAATTATTCTGGTGTTGATAACAGCATTGTTATTACCGGTGGCGCCAATGAAGAAGGCGCCACTTTTTTAAGAGGCACGCAAATTTCAGATGAAAATGGGACAGTCACTTTTAAAGCGCTGTTCCCAGGTTGGCATTCAATTGCTCCGTCACATATTAATTTTTCTGCTCGTATTACTGATAAATTGAGTTTTACAAGTCAGTTTTTTATGGATGATGAATTCGCAAAACATATTTATACAAC
>JAHZIU010000210.1 GCA_022601315.1 Betaproteobacteria bacterium | reverse complement strand
GTCCGTTTATTTGATATTTTTGGATACAGCGCGCATAAGGTATGCAGACGCATAGGGGTAAACGGGTAAACACAACAAGGTATTTCCTTGTCATGTGTAGCTACAAGGTGGCGGGACTCTTGCAAGCGGTCTTCGGGCGGCTACTCTGATAAATTGCGCCAATTATTCTATAATCTACCGTAAACTGTGCTGCCAACAGCTTCGAATGATCAAATAGTGTTCTCTGAATTATCAAGTGGAGACCAGTGATCAAGTAAAAATTGCAGCGTTGTTCTGCCATTAAACTCGTTAATTTGCAGACGATAAACCGCATCAATGATGTCGGGTAATGGGTCATTATAAAAAAACAAAATTGCATCATAAATTATGTCAGATTGCTGATTATTTTTTTTATCGCCAGAATCTAATTTAATCAACTTTAATTTAAGATGCTTCTCACCCACTACACGCTGGTTTTCAACATAAAAACGTGCATTAAATGCGGGTTGCGGAAAGCCTTGTCCCCATACTTGTTGAGATAGCATTTCTGCCAGTTGCATATTAATCTCAGAGGGTTCAAGTTCACCATCAGTTTCAATCACTCGCGTTAAATCAGCAGGTGTCAGAAGTGTTTGTGCCGCTTGTTCGAAAGCAGTACAAAATAGTTCGAAATTCTCGACGCAGATTGTCAAACCGGCCGCAGCCGCATGGCCACCAAATTTAAGTATTAACTCAGGATGACGCTTGGCAACAAGATCAAGTGCATCACGCAAATGAAAACCGGGAATAGATCGTCCAGAACCTTTAATTTCACCCTCATTACCCGGTGCAAAAATAATCACTGGACGGTGATATTGATCTTTGATGCGGGAAGCGAGTATACCAATGACACCCTGGTGCCATTCCTGATCAAACAAACAGACACTATAGGAGGCGGTTAATCTTTCACCTTGTGTTTCAATCGTCTGTTGCAGCATACGTAAAGCGCTATCCTGCATTGTTGACTCAATTTCACGACGCTGGCGGTTGAGTGCGTCTAATTGTTGCGCGATTTCTAATGCATATTCATCACTATCAGTTATCAGGCATTCAATACCTAACGACATATCGTCCAAGCGCCCAGCGGCATTCAATCGCGGGCCTAACATAAAGCCCATCTCATAAGTAGATACTTGCTGACAATCTCTGCGAGCGACTTGCAACAGCGCATTAATACCTGCACAAGCACGCCCTTTACGAATACGTTGCAGTCCTTGCTTCACCAGGATACGATTGTTACTATCCAATTTAACCACATCCGCGACAGTGCCCAATGCAACCAAATCCAAAAAATTAGCAAGGTTGGGTTCTTTAATTTTTTCTGTAAATACACCCCGTTGGCGCATTTCTGCTCTGAGCGCCAACATCAAATAAAAAATAACCCCCACACCTGCAATACTCTTGCTGGGAAAAGGACAATCGGGCTGATTAGGATTAATAATTGCCAGCGCATCCGGTAATTCATCACCCGGCAAATGATGATCTGTTATCAGCACTTGCATACCCAGCAGATTAGCTGTAGCAACACCCTCAACACTGGCAATACCATTATCTACCGTAATAAGAATATCCGGCTGTTTGGCACTATGTGCAAGCTGTACAATTTCCGGTGTCAACCCATAGCCATATTCAAAACGGTTAGGTACCAGATAATCAACAATCGCACCGAATTTGCGCAGAATGCGGATGCCCACTGCACAAGCTGTCGCACCATCCGAATCATAATCAGCCACAATTAATAAACGCTTCTTGGCGGCAATTGCATCAGCTAGAAATCCGGCCATCAAGCCAATACTTTTAAGTTGATTAAATGGAATGAGGCGAGCTAATTCCGTTTCCAATTGTTCTGAATGCGCTATGCCTCTTGCTGCATAGATACGGGCTAATACAGGCGGCATTCCACTTTCGCTCAGCGTAGAAAAAGCCTGTGTTTCAAACTGACGGGTGATTATTTTAGGCATGCTGGACAATTTGAAATGTTTAGTACACCGACTACTTTGTATTGACGGACTCAACGTTGCCCAGAAAATTGATAACAGACGCGGCCTGAGAGTGATTTAGTCTCTTGCCAACGCTTAACCATTAACAGCAATACCTGCCCGCCAGTAATGCTAACGAAGCGTTCTAGGCATCCACGATTATCTTTTCTACCTTAATTATATACAAACGACGACTGTCAGCACGTTGAACAGTAAATTTAAATTCATCAATGACAACAGATTCATCACGGGTTGGAAGTCGCCCAAATTTATTCAAAACCAGGCCACCAATTGTATCGTAATCATCATTACTAAATGTTGCACCAAGCGCTTCATTAAAACTGTCAATTTCAGTAACCGCCTTTACACGATAGAGATTGTCTGATTCTTTAACAATATTGTCTACTTCCTCGTCAAAATCATATTCATCTTCAATTTCACCGACAATCTGTTCCAACACATCTTCAATCGTTACCAAACCAGCCACACCGCCATATTCATTCACAACAATCGCAATATGATTACGATTGCTGCGAAAATCCTTCAACAAAATATTCAGTCGTTTAGATTCAGGAATAAAAACCACAGGGCGCAGCATGTCACGGATGTCGAATTCTTCCTCACCTGCGTAATAACGTAGCAGGTCTTTGGCTAACAGGATACCGAGGATATTGTCCTCACTACCCTCTGTAACGGGAAAACGTGAGTGCGCAGTTTCAATAACAAACGGGATAAATTTATCGGGTGTCTCTCTAATGTCAATCACACCCATTTGTGAGCGCGGTATCATGATGTCACGAGCTTGCATTTCTGATACCTGCAAGACACCCTCAATCATACTAAGGGCATCAGAATCCAGCAAATTACGCTCAAATGCAGCGTGTAGTATTACAACAAGTTGCTCTCGATCTTCCGGTTGGCGTTGAAGCAAAGTACTTATACGCTCAAGCCAACCATTTTTAGGTGATGGGTCATCCATAGTTTATTTGTGATTATTCAAAAAGAAACAAGTTGAAAATTTGCCAGGAAGCTGCTCGAGAATAGTAGCCATAGCAAGGAAAAGCGATTTTAAAGCGGATCTTTTGATCATTCCGAGCGAGTGATTGTTCATTTAACAAAAATTCCCGAAGAATGTGGCAAATGGCTCTTGCGTAGTAGTTTATCTTAACCTCGGGTAACCGCTTCGTGGATTGCCTCCAAAATTTCACTGTTTCGTTATTTCTTTATAAGGGTCATCGTAGCCAAGCTGGACCAAAATTTCTGCTTCCAGTTTTTCCATTACAGCAGCTTCGGCTTCGTCGATATGGTCATATCCTTGTACATGTAACACACCATGCACGGTCAAATGCGCGTAATGCGCAGTCAAATCTTTGTGTTGTTGCTGTGCTTCTTTTTCCACAACGGTTGCACATAACACAACATCGCCTGATAAAGGCTGTGTATCGTCATACACAAAAGTCAGCACATTGGTCGCGTATTGTTTCCCGCGATAACTGCTATTCAATTCATATCCTTCCGATTCATCCACAATACGCAGCACAATCACGGCTTCTTGTGATAAAGCAGCTCTAACCCATTTACGAAATTGTGGGCGTGTGGGTAGGTTGTTGTTGTCCGTAGCGTATTGCACAGACAGTCTGAATGGTGTCTCCATATTAAAGGAAATCCCTATTCATCCCTAATCATTACCTGATGACTAAAATTATCCATTTGCCATAGAATTAATCAACAACCCCAAAAAATACTAGCGCTCTTCTTGCTGTTTATCATGTTTTGCGTATGCGTTGACAATACGTTGCACTAAAGGATGTCTTACAACATCTTCAGATTCAAAATTGGTAAATGCAATGCCACGAATATCTTTGAGTACTTGTTTGACTTCCACCAAACCACTCTTTTGGTTTTTGGGTAGATCTATCTGGGTAACATCTCCAGTGATCACTGCTTTAGAACCGAAACCAATACGCGTTAAGAACATTTTCATCTGTTCCGGCGTGGTATTTTGCGCTTCATCAAGAATAATGAAAGATTGATTCAAGGTGCGTCCACGCATAAAAGCAAGAGGCGCAATCTCTATGGTATTTCGATCAAATTGCTTACCGGTTTTTTCAAACCCCATCAAATCATAAAGCGCATCATAAAGAGGACGCAGGTAGGGATCTACTTTTTGCGTCATATCTCCTGGCAAAAAACCCAAGCGCTCACCTGCTTCTACTGCGGGCCTGACCAATATCAAGCGCGTGACTAATTCACGTTCCAGAGCATCCACAGCACTGGCAACGGCAAGATAGGTTTTACCCGTACCTGCCGGGCCGATGGCAAAAGTAATGTCGTGGTTCTGAATTTGTTGTAAATACTTTATTTGACGCGGTGTACGCCCATATAAATTGCTGCGGCGCGTCATTAAAGTGGGAGAAGCGCCTTCCATCGAGATATCAATATCAGCACTGTCGATTTGGTTGGTTCTGTTTTGCGGGTTAATGGTTTCAATCAAGTCAAGTTGCACCTGCTCCAAACTCAGGTGATGCTGCGATTTCTTGTAAAAGCTACGCAAAACCTGGGCTGCAAGTTCTGTTTGATCTGATGCGCCATGTACGCTGAAATGTTCACCACGTCGTGAAATGGAAACGTCCAGTGCCGTTTCAACTTGTTTCAGGTTCTCATCCAGCGCGCCGCATAAGTTAGCTAAACGCTGGTTATCCGTTGGTGTGAAAGAAATCTCTATGGGTTTTGGTTTCAAAGTATTACGAAACTGTTTTGATGGACTGATTTTCTCAGTGGTAACGATTCTTTGCAAGTAAAACTATTGCATTTTTAATCTTGCAATACTTCCCCGCGCAATGAATGTGAACGTGCATCGGTAATATGGACATTCACAAAACAACTGATTAAATCATGCTTGCAAGCAAAATTAACCACACGATTATTGTCGGTACGCCCATACAATTCCGTTGCGTCTCTTTTAGATATCCCTTCTATTAAGACACGTTGTGTTGTACCAATCATTTGTTGGCTGATTTTTCTTGCTTGTTGCTTAATTTGTGCTTGTAAACGGTGTAATCTCTCAAGTTTAAGTGTTTGTGGCGTATTATCCGGCAAATTAGCAGCCGGAGTACCCGGCCGGGCGCTGTAGATAAAACTGTAGGATTCATCAAAATTCATATCTTCAACTAATTCAAGCGTCGCTGCAAAATCAGCTTCAGTTTCCCCAGGAAAACCAATAATAAAATCAGAAGAAAGTGTGATATTGGGGCGTATTTTTCGCAGTTTCCGAATAATAGATTTATATTCTAATACACTATAACCCCGTTTCATTGCAGCCAGTACCTTATCAGACCCCGATTGCACAGGCAGATGCAAATGACTGACTAGTTTTGGCAATTTTGCATAAGCATCAATTAAACGCGCGTTGAATTCTTTTGGATGCGAGGTCGTGTAGCGCAGTCGTTCAATTCCCGGTATTTCATGAATATACTCAAGTAATAAGGAAAAATCAGCAATTTCCCCATCACCCATAACGCCCAAATAGGCATTCACATTTTGCCCCAGCAACGTTATTTCCTTTATACCCTGGTCTGCTAAAACCGCAATTTCAGTCAGCACATCATCCAGTGGGCGTGAAACTTCTTCGCCTCGCGTATAAGGCACCACACAAAAACTACAATATTTGCTACAGCCTTCCATAATTGAAACATAAGCGGTTGCACCGCCAGTACGGACAAGCGGGAGATGATCAAACTTTTCAATTTCAGGAAAAGAAATATCAACCTGCGCGCGACCAGTGGCTCTACGTTGTTCAATTAATTGAGGTAATCGATGTAGCGTTTGTGGTCCAAAAACAATATCCACATATGGTGCGCGACTGGCAATTGCTTTACCTTCCTGGCTGGCAACACAACCACCGACGCCAATTAGCAAATTGGGGTTCGATTCTTTAAGGTGTTTTACACGACCTAAGTCATGAAATACTTTTTCCTGTGCTTTTTCACGCACTGAGCAAGTGTTAAACAAAATAACATCAGCTTGCGCAGGGTCATCGGTTGTGTACATATCATGAGAAGAACGCAGGACATCGGCCATTTTATCCGAGTCATACTCGTTCATTTGGCAACCGAAAGTTTTAATATATAGCTTGTTACTCACGAAATTGGCATTAAAATGATGGAAGTCACCCAAGATTATACGTCTTCTTTGGTTTACTTTGATTTGTATTTTTCTTCTTCTTGGGCCAGACCAGCCTCTTCTGGTGAAAGAAACCAGATACGAGATACATAACCCATCGCATCTTGTTGATAGCGAATATTACCAGTTTTATTCAAATTGTTTGGAAAGATAATCAGATTATTTGTATCTCGAATTTGCCCACCCGCGCCCAGAACCATCGTTTCACCATTAATGGTCAATCGCGGGAAAGAAAAAGCTGTGAGCTTACCAACATGACTATCCATTGGAAAGCTTCTATGTTGCTGGCTAAAACTAAAACTCGTCATACAAACCAAAACAATGACAAAAAACAACTGCGGCACCTGATTTTTTTTCATGGCTTTTAACTGGTCAAATAAAAGATAAAAACACAGGATGGTGGCGAATCAGGGATTTGAACCCCGGACCAACGGATTATGATTCCGCTGCTCTAACCACTGAGCTAATTCGCCACGCGCAAGAGGCAGCATTCTCCCCCTGAGATGATTGCTTGTCAAGATGGAGTGTAAGGAACAATTTTGCCTATGTCTGGCACACATGATCTATCCTGATTATATTAACTCATTGTAACCGAGTGGGAAAGCGCCATAAGCGTAATTCATACTTCGAAGATATTTTTTTAAGTCTATGCAATTTGTATCTTCCCTTTGTTAACGAGATCTAAAGACGTTCAAAAACAGCGGCAATTCCCTGGCCACCGCCAATACACATAGTCACCAACGCATAACGACCATTAATACGTTGTAATTCATATAGGGCTTTGATGGTCAGAATAGCGCCCGTTGCGCCAATTGGATGTCCTAATGCAACAGCCCCGCCATTAGGATTGGTTTTTTCAGGGTCAAATTGTAGTTCTTTAGCCACGACACAGGCTTGTACAGCAAAAGCTTCATTTGACTCAATCACATCCATATCAGCAACTTTAAGGCCTGCACGCTGCAACGCATTTTGTACTGCCGGTATTGGCCCAATACCCATCAATTGCGGATCAACACCGGCATGTCCGTATGAAACCAACCGTGCCATCGGTTGCAAACCACGTTTATTGGCCAATGCACGTTCCATAAGCACTAATGCCGCCGCACTGTCGTTGATGCCTGAGGCATTGCCTGCTGTTACAGTTCCCTGTTTTTGAAAAACAGTACGCAGCTTGGCCAAACCAGCCATATCAACATTTTCTCTGGGATGCTCATCCGTATCAAAAACAGTCGTATTTTTGCGAACTGTCATCTCAATCGGTAATATCTGTTCCTTAAAATACCCGTTTTTAATCGCATGTATTGCGCGGCGATGACTCTCAATCGCATATTGATCTTGTTCTTCACGCCCAATATGCCATTTTGCGGCAATATTTTCTGCTGTGATTCCCATATGGACCTGTTCAAATGGATCAGTTAATGCGCCGACCATCATATCAATCGTATTACCATCATTCATACGTTGTCCCCAACGTAAAGCTGGCAATAAATAACCGCCGCGACTCATGGATTCGGCACCACCAGCAACAGCAATTTTCGTATCACCAAGTAGAATATTTTGACTCGCGGAAATAATAGCTTGCAAACCACTCCCACAAAGTCGGTTTAACGTTAATGCAGCAGTATGTTGCGCAAGACCGCCATTAATGCAAGCTACTCTTGCCATATACATGTCCCGGGCTTCACCATGAATGACATTACCCAGAACCAAATGCCCAACTTCAGCAGGATCGATGTTTGCTCTCCGCACGGACTCACAAACAACCTTTGAAGCTAAATCTGTCGGCGCAATCTCTTTAAGTGACCCGCCGTAATCACCAATGGCAGTCCGTACACCGCTCAATATCACGACTTCTCTCATATCTTTTCCTTAAAATTACTAAAACAAACTACTAACTTCGGTTAGTTGGAAATAACCACAATCGCTATCAGGCCAAAATTTTGAGGCATTAACCTTAGGTTCAACAGGCTGTAAATTTGTTGACAATCAAGCACTATTTTTTATTAGATCTTCTGATATCCTTTTGAAAACAAAATATAACTATGAATTACATAGTTAGATCGCACAAACTGTTTCTAAAAAAATTCCACAATATAACTGCAAATCACTCAGTTAAGATTTCAGAAAAATTTTATTAAAAAATATGATATTACTTGGTTGACTCCAACCAGAATAGGTTTAGGTTCGTTTTTCCGCCAAACCAACTTTACTGTTCCAATTATTAGCAATCAGCATTTATATATCCATCCTACTGAACTACAATCAAATACATCATCTAATACCTTATCTATTCGATACTTAGTTAAATTTAAAATAAGTTATAGTGTTTCTCTAATGATTCAATAAGACTTTTTTGTTCAATTACACTACCATATCGCTCCTCTAATTTTAGAAAGATAGCACATGCACGATTTCAAACCAGGCCAACGGTGGATTTGTGATGCTGATTTGCAGATGGGCTTAGGGATTGTCGAATCCGTTGAAGATCGCGTTGTCAGTATAGTTTTTAAATCAGTCGGCGAAACGCGCACATATGCCAAGCATTCTGCACCGTTAACACGTGTTGTTTTTAATGTTGGTGATTCCATCACCGACCATCAAGGCGTCATCTTGGCAGTCACTGCATACAGAGAGCAGGATGATTTAATCATCTATTCCGGGATTGATAAGGATAATCAACTGATTGAGTTGGCTGAAGAACAATTGGCGCACCACCTGCAGTTTAGCCGCCCGACGGAGCGTTTGTTTAATGGGCATATCGATCAGGACAAATGGTTCCAGATTCGATACCAGACGCTATTGGCGCGTAATCAATTGGCCCACGCACCGTTATATGGGCTCGTGGGTACACGCACCAGTCTAATTCCGCACCAGCTTTATATTGCACATGAGGTTGC
>JAHZIU010000209.1 GCA_022601315.1 Betaproteobacteria bacterium | reverse complement strand
TGCCGTTTTGACATAAAAATATTGCTTAAACATGACTGAATTTGCTTATGGTTTGTGTATAGAACTTCAATCACAGTACTTATTTTTTGAGTTTACTTGAGAGTTGTTGCGTAATTATATTCAAAACTAAAGTTATAACAATAGCGCTAAGAAATCTTAGAAATTGTACCAAAGTACAATTGTTACAGTAATTTAAGTCACTAATATGTATAGGCGCAACCAAAAGTATAGATGAATTACGAATTACGCAGTATTCATCACTGATCTATTAATCAGAGGCAACAGGAATGGGAATAAATATACAAATCCATGATGCAGCCCATCAGTATGGGCTGGATAATATGGATGTGAATGTCGCATTTAAGGCTCTCAATGAAGGGATATATGGCGATGAAATTAGCTCAAGTTTTAGCTGGAACGGGAAGCTTTTGCCTGGCCAGTCCGGGGAAATCACCCAGATTTTTTCAGGTGGATTCACGGTAAGACGTGACATACAAAATATTGATGGCCTGACAGCTAAAATTACACTTGAATCTGTTTATCGAACAGAAACCAATGAACTCCTCATTCAGACCGATGGAGAAAAAATATTTAACTTCCCAAATTTTGGTAATGCGCTTGAAGAAAATAATGTTTTTTTCAGCGATGATACGCTAATAGGAAACAGCTATAACAATACATTGCGCGGTTATGCTGGAGATGATTGGATCAATGGTAGTGATGGAATCGATACCGCTTATTTTTCCGGGTTTGTTGATAATTCAGCAATTACTGTAAATAATAGTAATTCAATTACAATCAACGGTATTGATGGTACAGATACGCTAATTGATATCGAACGCATTCAATTTGATGACCAGAAATTGGCATTCGATCTGGATGGGAATGCAGGTAACGTTGCAAAAATGATCGGTGCCATCTTTGGTAAAGATGCTTTGGCTATTCAATCCAATACAGGTACTTTTCTTTCTTTGCACGATAACGGTTTAAGTTACCCTGATTTGGTAGAACAAGCTTTGATCACCAAGCTTGGTAACAGTTTTTCTAATGCTGATGAAGTTAAATTGCTCTATAAAAATCTGTTAGGCGTTGAGCCATCTGCTAGCGAACTGGAATTTTGGACAAATACAATTTCTTCAGGTGAATACACTCAGACCTCATTAGCATTAATGGCGGCCGATACAGTGATCAATCAACAAAATATTGATCTGAAGCGTTTGATGAAATCCGGTCTTGAATATGCCGACCCCAACCTGGTCATTGCATTGTCTAACCAGAATCATATTGATAGTTTACTTGGTAACTATAAATGGGGCGGTGGTGCCGGTACCGGTGCAACAATCAGTTATAGCTTCCGTTCTGAAGCTTCAAGCTTCTCTACTGATGATGTTCTAGGTTATGGGCCAACTGATGGTGCTGGAGAACCCTGGCAATCAGACAGTTCCTTTTTGACTACTTTAGGAATTGAAGGCATCAAATCATCTCTAGAGGCTTGGTCTGAAATCGCAAATATAAGGCTTATAGAGATTGCCGATAGTGTGTCTGCCTCAGGTGATATTCGATTTTCTACATTACCAGAAATTACGAATTCCATTACCTATCAACCTGAGCCAACAGCGCGTGGTGGCGATGTATGGTTGCCCATATCAAGTGATTTAAACACATCGACTAAAGGTTCCTATGGTTACACCACCTTCCTGCGTGAAACGGGGCATGCTTTGGGGCTAGATCATCCAAATGAAGGTCGGGAAACAGCAGATACAACAATCGACGCACTACCGTTCTCCATATTGAGCAAACGGGACTATGCTGGGGATAGTTTAGATAACAAACGTGACATCCTGTACCCAACAACGCCAATGCTCAATGACATTGCTGCCATCCAATATCTGTATGGCGCTAATCTAAATACCCGTAGCGGTGACACAATATATAGTTGGGAGCCCGGTCAGGTAATTTATGAAACCATTTGGGATGGCGATGGTATTGACACCATTGATTGGTCAAATCAAACAACTGTTGCAAACATTAATTTAACAGAAGGTGTTTGGAGTAATCTTGGGCCAGATCGATGGAATGGGCAAACTAACACAAACGAGAATCTTGCTATTGCCTTTAATGCTGTTATTGAAAATGCAAATGGTGGACTTGCAAATGACGTACTGACTGGAAACGACGCCAATAACATTCTTAATGGCGGTGATGGCGATGACGAACTACATGGTGGTGCAGGTGCTGACACTTTTGATATTGATAGTAGCTTGCGTGCTGGTAATGATGTCATGTATGGTGGCGCAGGTGACGACACCTATATCATTGATTCACTATTGGATACTGTTATTGAATTACCCGATGAAGGTGTTGATCTAATTTTTTCAGCTGAAACTTATTCTATCGCTGATATTGACAATGTCGAAGATCTTTATTTGTTTGGTTCTGCACCGATTAATGCCACTGGTAATGCCTTAGCAAACGAAATACGTGGGAACACCAATAATAATATTCTTGATGGCGGGGAAGGTAACGATGCTTTAATTGGTGGCCTAGGTAACGATCAGCTTAACGGTGGCGAAGGGATTGATTCAGCTGTTTACCTTGGCATTAAAGATGATTATGTCGTTACAACGTCGGACACTAGCTGGTCTGTCACAAGAAAAGTTGATGAGGAAGAGGAAGATGGTGATGTCGACATTCTAAGCAGTATCGAACGCCTAAAATTTGTTGACACAAATATTGCATTTGACTTGGATAACAATGCAGGTGTGGTTGCAAAAATTATTGGCGCTGTTTTTGGTAAAGCGTCCCTAGAAAAGACAGATTTGGTTGGCATTGGCTTGAGCTTAATTGATGATGGCGTGGATTACACTGCGCTTATGAAACTTGCACTAGATGCAAAGCTTGGGAACGGATATACAAACTCAGCCGAAGTTGCACTTTTGTATCAAAACCTGACCGGTGTCAAGCCCTCAGAACTTGATCTTGATTTCTGGGTCAATACCATTGAAACGGGTCAGTATAACCAGACCTCGCTAGCAATATTTGCAGCAGATCATGAAATTAATACTACTAATATCGATCTTGTCGGTTTGACACAAACAGGTATCGAGTACATTTAATCCGGTGCTTTTTTTCTGGTTTTTTACGGCTGCAGCGCCATAAGATGCCTTGGTGAAATGTGCACGTTGGCAGTGTTTTTCCCTTGGCAAATGTTGCAACGCATTGATGGGACATCATGTGCTCGTCTGCTGTAAAACAATGACCAAGTAACTATCTTTTTTGACTGATTTGCGTGAGTGACTAGCGCTGACAGTGCGTTTTCAGCGTTAGAGTGTAAATGGGACATCAGGCTTATCAAAACCGCACTGCTTTCTCATAGTTTTGTAGGTTTTCACTTCATCCGTTACCTTAAACCAAGAAACCGCAGTTGAATGGTGTTTAGAGTTCGTTGTTGTTTGTTTCTGACAAGACGCAATGAGGCGTAATAACTAGTTATGACAACGAATTGCAACGCAGTCAGAAATAAAGAACAGCGTGCTCTAAACATCATAGCGTGACTCACCCAGAAGGTGCGTTTCGTTACAGAAAACAAATTCCATATATTTATAAGGTTGCATATAATTTAGAGCGATCAACTGCGGTTTTTAGGTTAAATGATGTATAAAAAGCGCTTTGATCAAAACGAAATAAGTTTGGTGTTGAGCTCGGTATGTGTAATTCTGTGAATTCTAAACAAGCCTCTGCTTAACAAATATTAACTATATCAATTGTATATGATTGGCTTCGCCTTTTTTATGCACAATATGGATACTCTTCATCGGTTTATTTCATCTTTTTTTGAGAATAATTTTCACTACGTCATGTT
>JAHZIU010000026.1 GCA_022601315.1 Betaproteobacteria bacterium | reverse complement strand
TGATTTTAAATAAAATAATATTTCCGGCACAAATATTGCAATTAGCAATTTGTCGGATTAAACTTTGATCGCTTGATGCAACATGATTATCCAGCTGAGGATTTTATGTGGCCGATGCACTAGGTTGATTAAGACACCCTTTTTATTACTTTAGTGGGGTGTTTTTAATATAGACTTGCCGAGTTTCTTATTTAAATAATTTTAATCGCGATGTTACAAAATAATTTTTCTCTGCCTGTACGTGTCTATTATCAGGATACGGATGCCGGTGGTGTCGTTTATCATTCGACGCACCTGAATTTTATGGAAAGGGCGCGTTACGAATGGCTTAGGGAATTAGGTTTTGATGTTCACTTGTTGGTAGAAGTACATAAAATGTTGTTTATGGTGCGTTCTCTCGAAATTGAATATTTTAAGCCGGCAGTGTTGGATGATTTATTGCAGGTGACGGTCAAAGTCACAAAAATGGGTCGCAGTCGGATTACGATTGCCCAGGAAATCTATTGTAGTCATGTAAAGCTGGTGGGTGCTGCTATCCATGTGGTTTGCGTGGGCTCGGATACATTCAAGCCTGTCAGCATCCCCGCACCATTACGTGAGAAGATTGGGAAACTTGAATGAATACAGTTGTAACACAGGATTTATCGCTTTTATATTTAATTAGTAGTGCCAGTCTGCCAGTACAACTGGTTATGCTGATTTTATTGTTGGTCTCATTGCTGTCATGGTGGTTTATTTTTCGCAAATTATTTGTGATTCGCCATGAGATAAAGCAAACAGATGAATTTGAAGATTATTTCTGGCGCGGTGCGGATCTCAATGCTTTGTATCAACGTGCAACCAGTTCACGGTATGCGTCAGGCAGCATGGAACGCATATTTGCTGCAGGCTTTGGTGAATTTAGTAAACACCCGCCTGGATCAGATGATAAATCGGTTATGGAAAGCACCCGCAGAGCCATGCAAGCAACTTATCAACGGGAAATGGATAAATTAGAATCCCATTTATCTTTCCTGGCGACTGTCGGATCGGTGAGTCCCTATATCGGCTTGTTGGGTACTGTTTGGGGAATTATGAATTCTTTTCGCAGTTTATCGAATGTAGCACAGGCGACCATAGCGCATGTTGCGCCGGGAATTGCAGAAGCACTGATTGCAACAGCGATGGGCTTGTTTGCGGCCATTCCTGCAGTGATCGCATATAATCGTTATGCCAGTGATACAGAACAATTAGCAACACGATTCGAAAGCTTTATGGAAGAGCTGACCAATGTGCTGCAACGGCGGGTAGCCGAATAAAAAGACTGAGATGAGAGGATAATATGGCGCGTCGTGCCAAACGTCGATTGATGAATGAAATCAATGTGGTGCCTTATATTGATGTCATGTTGGTGTTGCTGATTATATTTATGATTACAGCACCCATGATTAATCCCGGGCAGATTGAGTTGCCGCAAATCGGGCAGTCTTTATCATCACCGGTTACACCGCCTCTTGAGGTGGTTATTCAAGCGGATAGCAGCCTAACTTTGCGAGATCGCGCTAAAACAGGTGCTGAGCAGGTAGTGGATCAAAGGCAATTGATTGAGGCGATTAAACAAAAACAAGCGCAAAATGCTGAACAGCCAGTTGTGATCGCAGCTGACAAAAATGTACGTTATGAGGAAGTCATGAAAGTGATGGATATTCTTCAACAGCACCAAGTACAGAAGGTCGGTTTGCTCGCCCAGCAAAAATGAGTGACAGGGTATGAGTGCCGTTGACGCAGTACGCAATACATCTGCACCAGAACCAGGTGTATTACGTGCCGGAGTCTTGGCAGTGCTGGTGCATGTTTCTTTTATTGCTTTGATGGTTTTTGGACTAAACTGGAAAGCACAGCCGCCGGAAGGAATGGTGGTGGAGTTGTGGCAGGATTTGCCGCAACCTGCTGAACCGCAGGAAGTACCAGAGCCATCCCCGCAGCCACCGGTAAAGGAGCAGCCTGAGCCCGAAAAGGAGCAACCCGAACCAGTGCTGGAACCGGTAAAGGAATCGGTTGAGCAACAGCCAGTACCTGAATCCATCAGTGTAGCACCGTCACCACCTAAAAAACCGGACATTCCGCTCAAGCAGGAAAAGGAAAAACCTGAGCCACCTGAGACAGTAAAGGAAATAAAGCCTGATCCGGAAGATTTGCAGAAGCAAGCGCAAGAAAGAATAGCGGCGGAAAAGCAAGCGAAAGAAAAGGCCGAAGCAGAACGGATACAGCGTGAAAAAGAAGCTGAACAAGAAGCGCAGCGCAAACGTGAACAGGAAGCGAAGGCAAAACGTGAGGCGCAGCAGGCAGCGGCGCGTGCACGCGTGATGAATGAGGTGGCAAAATACAAAGCGATGATCCTGGCCAAAATTAGAAGTAGAATTGTTATGCCGCCGGATTTGCCTGGTAATCCTGTGACTGAATTTAATGTAACGTTACTGCCTGGTGGTGATATTTTGAATGTTAGTTTGCGCAGAAGTAGTGGGTACGCTGCTTTTGATAGCGCTGTTGAACGTGCGATTTATTTGTCGAAACCATTACCGCTGCCGCCTGACCCGGTTTTGTTTAATGAATTTAGAAATTTGAATGTTACCGTGCATTATCTGGAATGATTGCTATAATCAGTCTAATGTTTTTTTGATATCTGAACTTTTATCATCCTATGAATATTCCTATTCCTATATTTAAGCCAATTCAATCCCGCAAACTTTTCCGAAACCTATGGATACTTGTTGTTTGGTTAATTAGTACGCCATTACAAGCTGGGCTTGATATCGAAATATTTGGTGGTGGCGCAACGCGTATCCCGGTTGCTATTGTTCCATTTGCTGAGGAGCATAGACTGGACCAAAGCGTTACGGCAATTGTGAGCGCTGATCTGAAGCGTAGTGGATTGTTTAGTTTGATTGACCCTGCGGATCTAAGGCCTTATGCGCCAGTAGAAGTTGTCTATTCTGATTGGGAAGACCGGGGCGCGAGTGCCTTGGTTATCGGGCGTACGATTATGATGCCGAATGGCATGGTGGAAATACAATTCCGTTTGATGGATGTGGCAAGAAAAGAACAATTAACCGCTATGGCGGCAACTGTGCCCATGACACAGTTACGGGCTACAGCGCATCGTATTGCCGATATTATTTATGAAACTTTAACAGGTGATGTCGGTGTTTTCAGTACGCGCATTGCTTATGTGTTGAAGCAAGGTGATTATTATGCGATGCAGGTGGCTGATGCTGATGGCTATAATGCACAATCGATTATTGAATACACTGAGCCCATTATTTCACCGGCCTGGTCGCCCGATGGCAGTCAACTTGCTTATGTTTCT
>JAHZIU010000208.1 GCA_022601315.1 Betaproteobacteria bacterium | reverse complement strand
TTACCCTAATAGAAACAAGGCTAATATCAGCGCTATCCTGCTACCCAAAAAGAAAGCATCACTCAACCTTCAAGATTACAAAACTGAAAGATCTGCACTAAGAAAGCGTGAAACTTTAGACATTTGAATATAGTAGTCGGATAAATCTGCTTGTTTATATAGAGGAATCAACCTGCCTTAGCATCTCTATTTTTTAGCCTGAAAAATTGCACTAGTTGGTGGAAATTAAACACCGCTTTGTATTGAATTCAGCGGCGTTCTATGCTTCGGTTGGTTTGGTGTGTCGTTGGGATTGGGTGATATTATTACCACATTTTACGAATCTTCGATTTCTCGTTATCAATTTTCTTGCCAACCAACCGTTCCCACAATTTAATACCGGCCAATTTCTCAACAAGTGTTGTTGGAACCTGAAATTTCTCCAATGGTAGTTTGGAGTTCTCATTGGGTAATATAAACGACCACATATGTAGTGTTCCTCGGTTGTTTTCAGTCAGAATGGTTTTGAAAAATGCATGTGGTACAGGAATAGAGACTTTATTTGTGTCATTAGTGCCGATACTCTCTACCCGCCGATCAAAATAAAAAATTGGACCGCAGATCACATAGGTTTCAAATATCTTAGGGTTAGCATCTAAATTCCTGACTTCGGTTTCTAGTTTCAACCATATATTTCGATTAAATTGATCTTTCTGTGGTGATGCGTTCGATAATAGAAAAGTTTCGCTATTTTGTAGCTCTGTTTCTCGCTGATTAGCACTGGCGACAAGGTGTCCGCAGTCATAGCCGGAACCTTTGTAGTCGACAAGATCAGTTCGGAAAATCTCTGGTACGCGATAATCAGAACGAAAATTGTCTATTCGATTCAGGCCGGGATTGTCTGGATCAATAATCTCTAATGCCCACTTTGCCTGACGAAAATAATAGGAATAGCCCAGCACATAATGTCTGTTAAACATGATTTGGTCGGCTGCTGGCATTCCGTATCGTGTTTCACGCCTTAAACTTGGCAAATCCATTGCGTATTCTCCTTAAACCTGAAATCTTCAGTTGAGTATTTCAGTATTAACCAATTGAATGAAACTAAGCAATACATTGTTAAACGTTACTTACCTTGCTGATTTTTGCGTAAAGCGCCATGCTCTATTTGTGAATTTTCTCACATCGTTGCTGAGCGACTTGTTGATAATCTATGGCTGCTATTTGCAAGAGATATACGTGCTTACTTGTCGAAATATTTTACAGCACTAATTCTTTCCTAATATAACTTATTGATATTAAAATTATTATTTTATTTGGGCATGTTTCTTGCTAGGATATGTAATGATGAAATATTGAAATAAGTTAGGTTCTATATTATTAGACAACACGGAAAGCTCTGCGGTTATTACCGAGAGGGAAATATAATGAACTGGAATCATAACAACAAAAGATTTGATGATACTGAAATTCGCAGTAAATTAGAGCTTCTCGCCGAACTTCAAGCTAATCAAGTTGCGTTGGAAATGCACAACTGTGAACTCATGGATGCGCATCAGCAGTTGGAAGAAGCCCGTGATCGCTATGCTAATCTTTATGATTATGCACCTGTGGGTTATCTTACTTTGGATGAAGTTGGTGACATTCAGGCAATTAACCTAACAGGGTGTGCCATGTTGGGCGTGGAGCGGGCGTTTATAGTGGGTAAACCTTTTATAAACTACATTGCCAAAGGCGGTAGCCACAAATTCTTTCACTCATTGCAGCAAACGTTTAATTCGGCTGGCAATACAGTTGTGGAACTACAGGTTTATACCTCTCATGGTGAGACAAAATACGTTCGTCTGGAAAGTTTGGCCGTGGAAGGTAGCAGAACTTGTCGTATGGTTATGGCTGATATTGACGAGCTTAAAAGAACCATGGATCGTAACCATGAGTTATTGCATGGCAATCGTCGGCTGATGCAAAATATCTTCAAGATTCAGGAAGAAGAGCGGCGTCTGCTTGCCCGTGAACTACATGATGAACTAGGTCAATGGCTTACCGCCATACACGCGGAAACCGAAACGATATCAAATCTTGCCGACAAAGATCAAGCAATTTACACCAGCGCTCTGTCTATAAGCGAATGTGTCAAGAAAATGCATGCAGTGATGCACGATATGTTGCACCAATTGCGTCCTGCACTACTGGATACATTAGGATTAGTTGATTCTTTGCTTGAGTTGAAGAAGCAATGGCGTACATATCATACCGATATTACCCTCGAATTTAAGTTTGAAGGTGAGCTGGAAGCACTTGGTGAAAGTATTAATATCACCATATACCGTATTGTTCAGGAGGCGCTTAACAATATTTGCAGCCATGCGAATGCAACCCGGGCGCTGGTTATTTTACGCCGAAAATCAAAAGGCGCTGTTGCAGCGAAATCATTGTTTCTGTCAGTGGAAGACAATGGTAAAGGTTACGATTCCGGCAAGAAATCAAAAGGATTTGGCTTGTTGGGAATGCGCGAACGGACGATTGCAGCAGGTGGAAAGTTTACGATCCGTAATGTGCCAAATGGCGGTACACAAATTTGTGTCAATTTGCCACTTGTGCAATCAAACAAGAAGAGGAGAGCTGATGACATTTGACGCGATGGACAGACCGGTCACCGTACTGTTGATAGATGATCATCCTGTGGTGCGCACTGGCTATTGTCGCTTGCTTGAGAGTATGGCAGATATTCATGTGGTTGCGGAAGCTGACGATGGTGAAACCGGCTGCCTCTTGTATCAAGAACATAAACCAGATGTGGTAATTGTTGACCTCAATATGGCTGGTATTGACGGCCTCGAAACTATTCGTCGTATTAAGGCAAAAAACCCTTGCGCGCATATTTTGGTATTTAGTATGCATAGTCATGAAACCATGGTTCAACGTGCACTTAAGACTGGAGCGACTGGTTACATCACTAAACAATGTGGCATGAACCAAATGATTGAAGCGATTCGTCTGGTAAGGCAGGGGAAGATATATATAGATTCAGAACTGGCCTCAAAGATGGCGAGCAGTTACGAATTTAATGATGTTGATAAAGACCCGTTAAGTGTGCTTACTAAACGAGAATTTCAACTTTTTAAATTGATGGCGGAGGGGAACTCAAGTGCACAAATCGCAGA
>JAHZIU010000207.1 GCA_022601315.1 Betaproteobacteria bacterium | reverse complement strand
TTTATGAATTTATTCGATTCGTAAGCACAACGAGCGCTGAGTCTATTTTCATTAAGCTCAGCGCTTGCCCCTAATGAAGACGCATTGAATAGTTCGTCGCCCAGCAATTCAGTTTAGAGATTTACGAGGCAAAGCCGGCACGGACAAGACAGAATCAAGCGGCGATATTCGACAAGCCCAAAAGCAGTTAGGACATTCAAATATCACTACTACTGAAACCTACGTAAGACAAAGGAAAGGCGAAGAAACAGACCCTACCAAATAACTTTTGCGAACCAAATTAATTTTTGCGAACCAAGAAACTTAAAGATAATAACGTAACTATTTGTTTTTAATGGTACCGGGAGGGGGAATCGAACCCCCATGATGTCACCATCGCTGGATTTTGAATCCAGTGCGTCTACCAATTCCGCCATCCCGGCTAAGGCTATTCTGTTTTAAGAATCAACAGAAGGCGCAATTATCACTGAAATTTGGTGTGACAGCAAGAAAACATGGGGGAAACCGCATTCATGAGCCCCCACACTATCAGGCTAATCAACTTTCATTCCTTAGAAATGATGACGCAAACCCACGGTCCAGGTATCTCGATCCCGATCTATCGGATCATTACCATCTTTCAAATTCACACGTTGATAGCCACCAAAGAGATTGGAACGCTTACTTAAGTCATACAACATACCCACAGTGAAACTCTCTGCTTTGCGTTTTTGACGAAAACTTGTACTATTCGCATCAGTCATGCCGCCTTGCACAACCAAAGTCGCGTTACCTATTTTATATTGACCACCGACGTACCATGCAGAACCATTTCCACCTGCATTTATTGCAGAATTACATTGTCTGGAAGCCGAACCTCTAGAGCCTAAAGCCGCTGCATCTGAGCAAGTTGCTGCACCTAAAGCGTTACTGACATATTCATATTGTCCTTGAATCTGGAATTGTTTATAGGACCAAACACCACCAACGCGACCCACTTCTTCAGATTTCAGGTTTGCTGTAGTGACGTTTTGCTGCGCAGAACTTACGTTATCTCTAGAATAACCACCAAACACATCAAATTTGTGATCTTGGTAGGCAAATACATATTTACCCATGACTTGAAAATCCCATTCACCATTAGCGCCACCAGTATTGCCTGAGTTGTTACCTGCGCCACCCAAGTCGCCACCCAGGTTTGCTTCAAAACTATTTGAGTCAGCTGGCATTATCATTGCCGCAAAGGAAAAACCATTCATTGAAGCGGACTCAAAACGAATGACACTGTTAACCGCTGTGTATGGGCCTGAACCAAGGCCGTTAGCGCTTGCGATCATGGTGCCACCACTACCGGCAGCTTGTATTGTGGTGTAAACAAAGGGATCAATCGTCCAACCGCCCGCATAATCCGCAAATAATGAATGTACCCGACCAAATTTTAATTGTCCCCAGCTATCACTGGAAAACCCCACATAGCGCTCTCGAGCAGCGCCTATGTTGCCACTTAAATTGAAACCATAATCAACCACGGCAAATGCGCTGATCCCGTTACCCAGATTTTCAGTAACACTCAAACCCCAGGCTGAATAAAAAGTTGGATCATCTATTGATGATTGGCTGGAAACGCCTTCAACGTCTATGACACTATACTCAGATTGAATACGGCCACCGATTGTAACTTTTGTTCCAAATGCAGATGTGGCTATTGAGAACAGGACTATACTGATTATTACTGTAGAAATTAGTTTATTTTTCATAATTGAATAGTTTACTTCCAATACTTTGTTGATTAAATTCTGGTTTTTTAAAATAGCTGCAATCGCAGCAAATATTACGTTTGTTAACGCTGGGCATACGTGTACGTAAATTCACCTGTATCGCCTTAAAAAAAACGCTTAGTTTTAATACACACAATTCATGTATTGGACGCAAAGGGTCTCCTCTCGGTTAATTTGAGAAATTTTTAACGTTGTTCAGTGATGCGTTTTACAAGGGCTGTGTCAGTAGCTTTTGCATATGACTGTTACTGCTTACGAGTTGCACAAAGCTTATTGAGCAAAGTAATGGCGGCGTACTGCTTAACTTCACCACTTCCTTTTCTTGCTTGATCGTATATTTCGTCAATTTCTAAGCTATGCGGTTGTATACTCGCTTGAACTGTGTAGGCATCGTAACCAAAGTTATTGCCAAAATTGATCACGTCTAACGGTATCGAGAACTCGACACCATTACGTATATGCCGCGCACTAAATTCTGCCTGTAAATTTGATGCCTTGAATGTGTTAGGCATAACGGCAGTTTCTGAAAGTATATTGTTTTCAGATTCAAGGATATCCTCATACATATATACTTTGTCACCTTTTTCCTTGTCTATCGGTACGAGTAAGACATAAGGTTTACCATTCGTAATGCGTAACAGAAAATGATCACTATTCTCTCCGCCACTTTGTTCTCCTCGCGTCTTAACTTGAAATACCAAATGATTATCTGGTGTGACATTCGCAGTGACACGTAATATATCTTGTTCAGGTGCTAATGACCTGTCCATGTAAGAGAGCAATATACGTGGATCATCGTAAATATTCATGGCTGAAACAGGAGAAATACCAGTCAACACAAACACTGCCAGTAGTGTCAGAATCCTGTTCATGATTTAAAGAATGCTTGATTTTCACGTAGCATTTTTTCAATATCACGAGCATCTTCCAGAGCATCAAATAGCACTCTTATCCGTCCTTCAGGGTCAATCAAGAAAGCTGTACTACTGTGATCAACTTGATAGTTAAACTGATTCCCCTCATTCTTTGTATAAAAAAGGGCTTCCGCACCGAAAGCGGCCATAAAACGCTCCAAGGCTTTGTCTTCCAAACGTAAGAATGAAACATTGGGGCCGAAGCTATTGGTATAACTGGATAAGACATCATCGGTATCCCTGTCTGGGTCAACTGAAACGAAGGTACCTTCCAACTGAATTTGCTCTGCAGCAGCAGCTCTTACAAGCATAGAGAAATTTGCCAGTGACAGAGGACAAACATCCTTACAGTGCGTAAATCCAAACATAACCAGTTTCCATCGATCATCTACATTTTGATTGTCTTGCTTTAAGTTAGCCATTGTTTCCTGCTGCAAGGGAACCGGTTGTTTCAACACGACAGTTAAAGCAAAAGCATTAGATTGGATAAACAGCATAAACATAACCATAGCAGCGAAGGAATAACTACCACGTAAGATTTTATGTTTCATTTTATGCATACCTTTTCATCAAAGATTTTAGAAATGCTTCGATTGCACCCATCAGACCAAAAACACCTGGTCACATGAGGCAATCGAATCAACAAAAATTAGCGAATACCGCCTGCAGCATGTAAACCATGCGGCATCACAAGACCGTCGTTAGGACCCCACACTTTATCAACAGTGTCCGTCAACGTATCGATTTTGATAACATAACCAGAAACCCAGCTTGCTAACATCAGATACCGGCTATCTGGCGTTGGGCTAAGGGTATGTGCAACGGCATACCCTTGAGGAAACTCCTCACCTGGTTTGAACCGCTTGATGAAACGTGGGTGGAAACGATCACTAATATCGAAAACTGAAAGATATCCGTCCTCACCAAATGTGTGATCAATTGTGTCTTCCTCAGCGATATAGAGCTTATCGCCGATTACAGCGAGATCAGATGCAGAGCGAAAAACACCATGTCCATTAACGTTGTTAGTATGTCTAATGATTTTGGTTGCTGTACCTTCCCAGGCATCAATCAGCCACACGCTCGGTGGGATAATTTTCTTCGTCTCAGCAGGCGTCAACGAAGTTTTGTCAAATTGCATAGACGCAGTCAATGCATATCGCTCGTCCAGCCAGGCTATATAATGAGTAAAGGCTGCGTGCCGTTTCTCAGTACCCAGCCTAATCTGGTCTACAGGCTCCAAATCACCAGTTTTTCTGTTGGTTTTATAGCGATCGATCACGCTATTATCATAGAAATAGCCTGTTCCCAAACCAATGGTTCCCGATTTATTGAATATAATGCCGTGTGACTGCTCGGTATATCCAGGTATGCTGATTGGATCTACAGCAGCAAATTCGTTAGTTTTACGATTGATGACACGCACTTTATCTGACGTCCAGTCGGTAAAATAAACAAAGTTTGAATACGGCAGTATAGTCGGGCCATGAATTTGGGTTCCACCTGCCATTAACCAACCTGGAACCGCTTGGTTATCATTGACTGACTCTACAAAAGGCAGCTCAGCAGGCGTGCCTGGAGAATCAACAGGCAAAAGCGCTTCTATTTCAAGCTCTGCCGTTCCCAAGTTCCAATTTATATCATGCGCCTTTAAAGCAATAATGTACGCAGGATGCGAATCAGTATTATCGGTTGTGATATAGAATTTCTTCCCACCTGGCAGTACCATGGTGTGCTGCAAGGGAATATCACCAGGCCAACCGTTGATATTCATCGGATCAACGGTGACAACTTTGTCATTCTTATAGTTGAAGAGATAAATCATGCGCGTATGGTAATCAATGGCAGTTACAACAGGCCGCAACTTCCCATTGAATATATCTGGATGTTCAAAATCTGCGCTTACAGAACTTACTGGCAAAGCCACTAAGCTCATGATAACGAGAATGACAAAAGTTATTTTCTTCATTTAAGAATCCTCCATTTAAAATTAATAAAACTACTGTGATACGCGATCGCCTTTTGATTAGCGAATGCCATTATTACTAAATCGCTTAGAATTTTCAGTGAGAAAACGCACTTAAAAACTAAAAGCAAATCAAAGAAACAAATACAAAATTAAGAAACCTCCATTTAAAGTTAATGAAACTACAGTGCTATGTGATCGCCATTTAATTAGCGATTGCCATTATTACTAAATCGCTTAGAATTTTCAGTGAGAAAACACACTTAAAAAACTTAAAAACTAGTTAGATAAAGCATATATAGCTTCATATATTATTGGTTATAATGGTATTTTAATGATGGGCAGTAAGTGCCGAAATTGACATGAGTTGTACAACCACATGCAATCAATGAACATTCTCAGCGCTTGATACTTTTTCATGCGACGCATTCTTAGTATTTTTGTTGCCGCTAGTTTGTCGCTTATTTATTAGAGCAATCTGTTGCTTACTCTTAGAGTGAGATTGTAATTTTGCTTCAACGAAGGCTTCTTCGATCCATGCAAATGCTGCACTAATATCGCGTTTTTTTCCTTCATCAGTAGCTAGTTCACGTGTTATTAAAGAAATTAGAATTGATTGCATTAATAAACTTGTCGAGCTTCCAAATATCTTTCTCGTCATATGGCACAACACCTAAAAACGCAAATTTAAGTAC
>JAHZIU010000025.1 GCA_022601315.1 Betaproteobacteria bacterium | reverse complement strand
CACGAATTTTAATTGTTAAATCAATTTGAAAATCTTTAAAGATATTTCTTTGCTTCGTAAGGATCTTAGAAAGATACATAATATTGCATTTGTACCAACCATGGGCAACTTACATGACGGTCACATAGCGCTGGTTGAACATGCAAAGCAACATGCTGACCATGTAGTTGTCAGCATTTTTGTCAATCGACTGCAGTTCTTACCAAATGAGGATTTTGATCAGTACCCACGGACTTTTGATGATGATTGTAAAGCTTTAGATAAACTTGATGTAGATTATGTATTCGTACCTAATGAAAAAACACTTTATCCGGATCAACAAGATTTTTTGTTAACATTACCCTCTATCGCAGATACGTTAGAAGGTAAATTTAGGCCTGGGTTTTTTACTGGTGTTGCAACCATCGTATTAAAATTTTTTAATATTATTCAACCACAAGTTGCTATCTTTGGAAAAAAAGATTACCAACAGCTATACATAATACAAGAGATGGTGCGACAATTAAACTTGCCTATCAAAATTGATGCCTGTGAAATTATACGCACATCGGATGGGCTCGCACTCAGCTCAAGAAATAATTATTTGACCCAAACACAACGAATTGAAGCAAGTAAACTTTACCTCACGCTTCAACACACAAAAAAAGAAATAATTAACGGATATAATAACTATGATGCATTGCAAGATAAAGCCATAGATTACTTACAACAACATGGTTGGAAAGTTGATTACTTTTCAATCCAAAACAAAAATAATTTATACCCAGCAAAAACTAATGATGTAAATTTAATTGTGCTTGCTGCTGCCTGGCTTGGTAATACACGACTTATTGACAATATTGAAATTTAAAGACACAACCATTTTGATAATTTATCCAAATAGATAAAAACAAAAAATTATGCAGGCTTTTAATACTTTTTGGCTATCTTGTCTCGAGCATTTTAAAAAAGAATTAAATGCCCAACAATTTAATACTTGGATAAAACCGCTCAGGCTGGATACCTCAGCCACAGACACTGCTAAATTAACATTAATTGCACCCAATCAATTTGTTTTGCAATGGGTAAAGGATAATTTTATTTCCCATATCGAGTTAATGGCTCAAGAACATTTTTCTAAAAAAATATTCTTTCTCCTGAAATTAACAGATGAAAAACAAACTAAAGAACCTAATATCCATAGTAACAATACAACTGTAAACAATCACGCCAAAACACCAAATAATGTTGTTACTCACACCCCAAAAAGAAAAATTCCGAGCCAACTTAATCCAAATTTCACCTTTGATACTTTTGTAACAGGCAAAGCCAACCAACTTGCACGAGCAGGCGCTATTCAAGTCGCTGAATCTCCAGGTGTCGCATATAACCCACTATTTATCTATGGTGGCGTAGGCTTAGGCAAAACACATTTGATCCAGGCAATTGGTAATTATGTACATGAAAACGACAAGAAAGCGAAAATACGCTATGTCCATGCTGAAAAATATGTAACCGATGTTGTCAGCGCATATCAACACAAAGCATTTGATAAGTTTAAACTTTATTATCACTCTTTAGATCTTTTACTGGTCGATGATGTACAGTTTTTTGGTGGAAAAAATCGAACGCAAGAAGAATTCTTCTATGCTTTTAACGCACTCATAGAAACACACAAACAAGTGATCATAACCTGTGATTCTTACCCAAAAGAAATTTCTGGTTTAGAAGAACGATTAGTCTCACGTTTTGGCTGGGGATTAACAGTCGCTGTTGAACCGCCAGAACTTGAAATGCGTGTTGCTATTCTTTTAAAGAAAGCAGAGCAGGAAAAAATAACGCTTTACGAGAATGTCGCTTTTTTCATAGCCAAACATATACGTTCAAATGTCAGGGAATTGGAAGGTGCATTAAAAAGAGTACTTGCATACTCACGATTTATCGGACAAGAAATAACGCTGGATGTAACAAAAGAAGCATTAAAAGACTTATTGGCTGTTCAAAACCGTCAGATATCAATTGAGAATATCCAGAAAACTGTTGCGGATTACTATAAAATCAAAGTATCTGATATGTATTCGAAAAAACGCACACGTATTATTGCCCGACCTAGACAAATGGCAATGGCAATTGCCAAAGAATTAACGCCGCTCAGCTTGCCTGATATTGGTGAAGCATTTGGCGGAAGAGATCATACAACCGTTCTACATGGCTACCGAAGAATAAACGATTTACGTGTATCAGACCCAACGATAAACCGAGATTATAATGCACTGATACATATATTACGTGGTTAGTAAAGTTAGAATAACCTGTGGAAAATAGTCTAATTTAATGAAATGATTTTTTTATCCACAAATTATCCAATTAAAATACGTAATTTATACAATAACTAAATTTAGTACAGTTATTTGAAATTAATGCGTTTTTTTAAAATATACAGAAGTTTTAACTTAATTATTAAGTATTATTGGTTTTTAGATAAATGATTTTAATTAAATGCAATAAAGAAACTTTATTAACACCAATTCAAACGGTAACTGGTATTGTCGAACGTCGTCAGACATTACCAATATTATCCAATGTGCTGATTAAACATAATAAAGAAAAAACGACATTTTTAACAACTGATCTTGAAATAGAAATAAAAACAAGTATTAACAATGAACTTTCTACAGCAGAACCGTTTACATTAACCGTTTCAGCAAAAAAACTTCAAGATATCTTACGCACTTTACCATCCAACACAGAAATCGTATTAACAAGAAAAAACGATCATTTACAAATAAAATCAGGAAAAAGTATTTTTAATTTACAAATTCTTCCTGCGGAAGATTTTCCTGAAAATACAAAAGAGAATGAACCCATAACAAGTATTGTATTACAACAGAAAAAACTTAAAAATTTGTTCCAACATATCCAATTTTCAATTGCACAACAAGACATTAGATATTATCTGAACGGACTTTTATTGTTAGTTGAAGATACTTGTTTAAAAGGAATTGCAACAGATGGCCATCGTCTTGCGCTTGCATCAATTGATTTAAACGAGAGTAAAACTAAACACCAAATTATACTTCCACGAAAAACAGTTTTCGAATTATCAAAATTGCTCAATGATAACGAAGAACCAATAATAATTGATTTTTTTGAAAAAAAGGTCCGTTTTACTTTTTCAAATATAGAATTAATATCCAAAATTATTGATGGGAAATTTCCCGATTTTAATCGTGTTATCCCTACATCAAACAACAAAATATTTAATTTAAATCGATTAGAATTTTTACAAGTACTACAACGTGTTTCTATACTTTCTAATCAAGCCGAGCAATTTAGAGGTGTTCGTTTAGTCATTAGTCATAATAATTTGTGTGTTATCTGCAAAAACAGCGAACAAGAAGAAGCACAAGACGATCTTGATATACAATATGAAAATGAAGAAATAGATATCAGTTTAAATATTACATACTTGTTAGATCTTTTAAACAATATTACTGCGGAATCCATACAATGTGCTTTGGAAAATACTAACAGCAGTGTACTCATCACAATCCCTGAAAATGAAGACTATAAATACATTGTAATGCCCATGAAAATCTAGTCTTTTATGAGCAACAATGCAATAGAATTCAATTCATTCCAAAATTACACAATACAAACAAAGCTTCTGCAAATGAACGATAATAAAACCGATGTAACAACTGAAAATCAAAATGATTACGGTTCTGACAACATAAAAATCCTTAAAGGATTGGATGCCGTACGTAAACGTCCTGGTATGTATATTGGCGATACCAGTGATGGAACAGGTTTACATCATATGGTATTTGAAGTTGTAGATAATTCAATTGATGAAGCTTTAGCTGGGCATTGTGATGAAATAACAGTGATTTTACATCCAGATAATTCGGTCAGCGTGCATGATAATGGACGGGGTATTCCAACCGGTATCAAACAAGATGATGAAGAAAAAAGATCTGCTGCAGAGATTGTTATGACGGAATTGCATGCGGGCGGAAAGTTTGACGATAACTCCTATAAAGTTTCTGGTGGGCTACATGGTGTTGGGGTATCTGTAGTCAATGCTTTATCAGAATGGTTACATCTTACGGTTCGTCGAGATGGAAAAATTCATCAAATTGAATTTCGTATGGGTATTCCCGTTAAACCGCTTGAAATAACTGGAAATGCCGAACGACATGGCACAGAAGTTCATTTCCTGGCAAGTAAAGAGATTTTTGGAAATGTTGAATATCACTATGAAATTTTTGCTAAACGTCTGCGCGAACTTTCATTTTTAAATAATGGTGTGAAGATTCATCTGATTGATCAACGTACTGGAAAAGAAGAAAAATTTGCATTCTCCGGTGGTATTAAGAATTTCGTAGAATATATCAATCGAACAAAATCTGTTTTACATCCCAATATTTTTTATGCAACCGGATTAAAAGATGACATCGCGGTTGAAGTATCTATGCAATGGAATGACAGTTATAGTGAACAAGTCTTGTGTTTTACCAATAATATTCCACAAAAAGATGGTGGCGCTCATCTGACTGGTTTACGTGCTGCCATGACGCGCACATTGAATAACTACATGGATAAAAACGAGTTAACAAAAAAAACCAAAGTTGAAACCGCCGGTGATGACATGCGAGAGGGTTTATCCTGTGTATTGTCCGTCAAATTATTTGAACCCAAATTTTCCTCACAAACGAAGGAAAAATTAGTTTCCTCTGAAGTTCGTCCTGTGGTTGAAGAAATTGTTTCACAAAAATTATCAGAATATTTGCTGGAAAATCCGGTTGATGCTAAAACAATTTGCAACAAAATTATGGAAGCTGCCAGAGCACGCGAGGCAGCACGAAAAGCGCGT
>JAHZIU010000206.1 GCA_022601315.1 Betaproteobacteria bacterium | reverse complement strand
TATTGTCTGTGTCCAATCTTGTTTTAACCAGACAACGTTATTTCAACTCTTGTTTCATATTAAAAGCGCCAATGTGGTGGCATTGATGTTTGGCAAACATGTGATGATGCGCGTTGTCAGTCCCGGTAATATGAAGTCATGCAGTTGTACAATTTATCTATCTGGCTGAAACTGTACGACCACTTGAGCAATGGGCTAGCAAAATAAGTAAGTTAAACGCTCCTCCTCTCGAATCAAGACCCACGCCAAAACCCTCTCCTGATTCCCAAACCGAGAATTACCAGCCGACACTGTTAGTCGTTGATGACGACAAATTCCAGCATAAAATTATTGGTTCCATCCTAAAAAACCAGGACTTCAATTTGCAATTTGCGAGTTCGGGAGTTGAAGCGCTTGAGATGATACAAAAAAAACGTCCAGGCCTTATCATAATGGACTTCATGATGCCCGAAATGAATGGCGTTGAAGTTGTGCAGCAAATTAAGGCTATACCTGATTTTTCCAGAATTTCAATTCTGATGATGACAGGAAAAAGCGATAAAGCTATTGTCGTAGAATGCCTAAAAGCTGGCGCTGTTGGCTTTATCGTGAAACCCATTGATCGCGAACTACTGCTTGATAGAATAAAACAAACTTTCACTTTCGTAGACTGATAGTAAGCGCCCATTTCTATAAATGCGTTGAATTCCAAAAAATCTCAAAAAAACTAGTGCTCCACCTTTGAAGAATTTTCACTTTAAATTTACTATTGAAGGCTTCTTATTACTGGTAGCTACTTCGCATATATCTTGTTCAAATCATTGAATACAGATTTTAGTTCAATTAAAACTAATTCAAGAGATGCATCAATATTTGATTCTCTTGCCTTACAAACATTTTCCAGTTGCTGAGAAACTTTGTTTAGACGCTTCATTCCAAGGGTTGCTGTATTGCCTTTTAGTGTATGTGCAAGCCGTATTGTTGCTTCATCATCATTGCTACTTAACGCAGATCGAAAGTCCTGCTCAAAATCCAAATAACTATTACGAAATATAGTTAGAAGCTTCAAATATAGGGCTTGATCATGATTAGCCCAACTCATACCCTCTTCGACATTAATACTAGATAGTTTTAGATCCGTAATTGAATTGGCATTTATTTGTTCTGATGGCTGTTGCATGTTCTCTAGAGAAACCCGCTGATCTGATTTGATCCATTTGGCCAAAGTGGCAAACAACAGGTTTACATTGATGGGTTTCGTAATGTAATCATTCATACCAGCATCCAGCGCTTTTCGCTTATCACCTACCAACGCATTCGCTGTCATGGCGATTATCGGGAGATCTTTAAACCGTACTTGCTTTCTGATATTAATTGTTGCTTCATAGCCGTCCATGATTGGCATCTGGCAATCCATTAAAACACCATCATATGAATTTTTTTCCAGTAGTTCCAACGCTTCCTGTCCATTATTGGCGCATTCAACTCTAAGATTATTGTTGCGCAATAATTCACAAGCCAGTTCCATATTTATGTCATTATCTTCAACCAGTAGAATACTTGCCCCTGTTAGATGTTTGGTCGCATGTAACGCCTCTTCATCAGAATTTCTGGCGTGATTAATTGCAATGGATTCACACCCCATGGCAGCGAGAATGGATTTATACAAAGTGGATGGCATTACAGGTTTATGAAGAAAATCTGCGATATTAAGATTTCTTGCAGACTTACTCAAATCCAGTTGGCTGTATGCTGAAACCATAATTATTATAGGAATATGTGAGATCCCAATGTTGTTTTGAATTATCCGCGTGGTTTCAATACCATCCAGCCCCGGCATTCGCCAATCCATTAATACCAGATCATAGGGTATTTCTTTATCCGCTTTTTTTAGTAAATCAATTGCTGACTGACCTGAGTCTGCCTGCTTTATGATAAATTTGAAATTAGCTAGCAGATGGGTAAGAATTTCCCGTGAAGTCTGGTTATCATCGACAATCAGGATTCTGAGAGAATTTAGATCACAATCATCATAATTGAAAAGCCTTGGATTCAGCTGTTTTTGTAGTTTTAGCGTAAAATGGAAAGTACTGCCTACTTGGGGTGCACTTTCTACCCAGATTTGACCGCCCATCATTTCGGTCAATTGTTTGGAGATAACAAGACCCAATCCAGTGCCACCAAATTTCCGGGTTGTCGAACTGTCTCCTTGTGAAAAGGCTTGAAAGAGCTTAGCCTGCTGTTTTATAGTCATACCAATGCCTGTATCACGAACTGAAAAATGCAACCAGGTATGCACAGCATCTTCTTCAATTAACGAAATACTCACTACAATTTCACCACCTTTGGTAGTAAACTTTACGGCATTGTTGCAGAGATTTGTCAGTATCTGACCCAGTCGGGCCGGGTCAGAAATTAAGGCAGTAGGAACATCCTGACCGATATTAAACATTAATTCAATGTCTTGTTCTTCAGCTTTGTGACCGACAAGCGTCAGCATCGTCTCCATCACATTTTCCAAATCGAATTCAATAAGCTCAATATCAAGTTTGCCGGCTTCTATTTTGGAAAAATCCAAAATATCATTGATAATTCTGAGTAATGATTCGGCAGAGCTGTTGATTTTTAAAATATGATTCTTCTGCTTATCTGTAAGCTCTGTTTGTAGGGCTAGGTGTGACATGCCAAGGATGGCATTCATTGGCGTACGAATTTCATGTGACATATTGGCAAGGAAATCTGATTTGGCTTTTGAAGCTTCCTCAGCTGCCTTTTTTGCATCTTGAAGCGCAGTTTCGATCTCTTTAATATGGGTTATGTCCGTTCGGATGGAAACAAACTTGTACGGTTTGCCTTGTTCATCCAAAAAAGGATAAATGGTAGAGTAGACCCAATAATAACTGCCATCACTGGCCCTGTTTTTAATTTCGCCTCGCCAGACCCTTCCCCTATTAATAGTTTGCCAAAGTTTTCTGAAAAAAGATTTAGGGTGCTCTCCTGAATTAATGATACTGTGGGTGGAACCAATTAATTTGTCTCGGTTAAGTTGACTGGTTTCACAAAACTTGTCATTGACGTAAGTAATGACACCCTTATGATCAGTAATACTCACGATGGCATGATTATCAAGTGCAACTTTCTGGAATTCAAGTTCTTTATTTGTAATATTCAGTTGATCATTAATGCGCTTGACTCGTCTCGTGAACTCATTTAATACGTAAACAAAAACGAAACCGATTAAGATAATAACAACGCTTGACACCATAATTGCCAGTGTTAAAGGCTCGAAACCCGACTTAGAGGAAGTATTCGTATTGCCTACCAGAAAATAGGCGGCATGCATCGCCGTATAATGCATGCCGTAAACCGAGCCTCCCATGATCAATGAAGCGAGCAAAAGTGCATATTTCTCGACTGCTGGAAATAACTGAACGACACCATAACGTACCCATAATGCCAATACGGCCAGAGCCACTGCTACAATAATAGAAAACAAAAAGAAGACAGGGTCATAACGAAGGATTGCGTCCATGCGCATAGCCGCCATACCCGTGTAATGCATTAACCCAATACTGCTGCCTAATACAAAACCACCAACGATTAATGTGCGCAGATCTCTATTGCGACGATTGATCAAATGCAATGAAAAGATACCAGCAAGAATCCCTGGCAACACCGAAACCGCCGTTATCCATGGATCATAACCAATTTCGGTAGGGATTGAAAATCCCAGCATACCAACAAAGTGCATCGACCAGATACCAACACCAAGAGTAATGCCACCGAGTGTTAGCAGTGTCAAATGCCGTTTTTGCTCTTCTATCTGTTCGGCAAATTGTGCGACTAGCAAGGCAGTATATGATGCAAATACAGAAATTCCGATAGACAAAACCACTAGGCCATAATTGTAATGTCCCGTATACAACAGGCTGGTATTTGGCGATTCAAAATTAAAGATTAAAAAGTCTGCTAGCATTACAAAATAATTGTCATATCAGAAATAATGATTGGGTCTTTGATTTTTTTCTGTTATGTGAGTTTACTGAGCATTCGTAGAAATGATGAATGGAAACAAACGGGTATAGTTATATC
>JAHZIU010000205.1 GCA_022601315.1 Betaproteobacteria bacterium | reverse complement strand
CAGGAAATAATATCAAATATGCGTCAGACACCTGCAGGGAAGTTTATATTACGGATGTATGCTGAAGAAAGATATCCAGCATAATTCAGACACACTTATTTTTCAAAAGGTTTAGGTATGTCAGAGATTTTTGACGTAGCAATTATTGGTGCCGGTCCAGGTGGGTATGTGGCGGCTATTCGTTGCGCACAGCTTGGTTTAAATACGGTTTGTATAGACGACTGGAAAAATCCAAAAGGTAGACCGAGCTTAGGTGGAACCTGCCTTAATGTTGGTTGTATTCCGTCAAAAGCTTTACTTGAATCGTCAGAGAATTTTTATCGTGCAGTCCACAAATTTTCTGCTCATGGAATCAAATCAGAAGGTACCTCAATTGACGTCCCTGTCATGATTTCGCGCAAAGATAAGATTGTGACAACCTTTACCGCTGGTATATCCGCGTTATTTAAAAAAAATAAAGTGACTTCGTTGCATGGGAGCGGAACCCTGCTTCAGCAAGATGAAAATACGCAGGCATGGCAAATATCAGTTAGCGACAAAGATAAGACTGAAGTAATCAGTGCTAGGCATGTCATCTTGGCCACTGGTTCTACCCCTCGTCAGTTACCGATTGCTGCGATAGATAATCATTTGATTTTGGATAATGCCGGCGCATTGGCGTTAACTGAAATACCTAAGCGCCTTGGTGTTATCGGCGCTGGTGTCATTGGATTGGAAATGGGCAGTGTTTGGCGCAGATTAGGATCCGAAGTGACAATTCTAGAAGCTATGCCAGGATTCCTTATGGCGGCAGATGAGCAAGTTGCTAAAGAAGCACAAAAAATTTTCAGCAAAGAACCCGGTTTGAAGATTCAAACTGGTATTGAAATCAAATCAATTGTAACAACTAAAAAAACTGTAAAAGTAGAATATTGTGATGCAAATGATGTAACTCATACTTTAGAAGTAGATAAGTTAATTGTTGCAGTAGGCCGTGCACCTAATACGAAAGACCTCGGTGTCGAAAAGAATGGCCTTAAATTAGATGACCGTGGATTTGTTGATGTCAATGCTTTTTGTTGTACGAACTTACACAATGTTTACGCAGTAGGTGACGTAGTGCGCGGCCCAATGTTGGCGCATAAAGCGTCCGAAGAAGGTGTTGCGGTTGCTGAAATGATTATGGCCAAAGAACAAGGGCATAAAAATGAATTTGAAGGCATTAATTTTAATACTGTGCCATGGGTGATCTATACTTCACCTGAAATTGCCTGGATAGGTAAAACTGAACAGGAGCTTAAGAAAACTGGAATTGCTTACAAAGTAGGGCAGTTTCCATTTATTGCAAATGGTCGAGCGCGTGCGATTGGAGAGGCAAGTGGTTTTATTAAAGTTCTTGCAGATGCAGAAAATGACCGGGTACTTGGTGTGCATATGATAGGACCTTATGTTTCTGAACTTATTTCAGAAGCTGTTATGGCAATGGAGTTCGCCGCGTGTAGTCAGGACATTGCCAGTATCATCCATGCACACCCGTCTTTATCAGAAGTATTGCATGAGGCGGCATTAGGTGTTGACAACAGAGCGCTGCATATATAAAAAAAGCTGTAAGGACAAAAAGTCTTTACAGCTTTTAAACGTTACAATTAATTCTTACTCCATGCAGTTTTCGCTATTTGCATCAACACTGCAAGACCATCGTAATTGCTGTATCCCGGCTGTTTTATTGAATAAATAATCAGCTTTCAGTTGTTGATATTGAGCGGGCGACATTGAAACTTTTTCTGGTACCCAACGTGCCTGACTCCAGAATCTAACTCGGCAAAACTCTTCTTCGTTCTGACATAATCTTGTAATTGCTGTGCTATAGATTGTCTTGTCCATATATCTATCTTGCTCAACAAGTATCATATTAACAAATTTGCCTGATTTACCCATTTCTAAAGTACGAATAAGCTGCCAGCCAATACCACTTTGCAGTTCCTCTTCTTCGGCAACAGCATCCTCTTCGGCAACAGTATTCTCTGTGGCTTCAGTTGTCTCTTCAGTTACTTCGGCAGCATCCTCATCTGATGTGGCAAATACAGTGTGTGGCATAGTCAGTGCTAACATCATAAAAACACTAATAAATAGTTTTTGCATAATAAATAAGTTCTCCCTGACGGATTATGTTTTTTAGTAATATTTTTTGTCTATTAAAAATTGTAAGTTTCTTATAAAGACTTTTTCTTCTGTGGCTATTTATAACAACAGCCGAGTATACCCGAAAATCTTATTCTGAACATTATTAACAATGATTTATCGAAAATACACAAGTCTGGCTTATTGCAAGTGTGCACTTTGAAATCTGTAGCAGCAGGAAAAAGTGAACAAGCTAATCAAGTTTTGTATGAAACTTGGTATCTGTTATAAAAAAACAAGACAGAAAATAAGCAATATTCATAAATGTCAGAACTGTGTATACAATAAATTCATACTCAATTTCTAGTAAACAAACAAAAAAACAACATATTTGAAGATTTTATTAAAATTTGTAAAATAATATACTGTTTTTAAATACTAAACATATAAATTGGTATATTCTTTTATTGGTAAAGCGATTGGCAGGATGCTAACTTCTAAATTCATACTTAAAATAATAAGTAGTAATCGAGGCTTGGAAAATGATAAAAACGCATTGGTTTTCAAAACCTATTTTAAAAGCCTTATATTTTTCATCTGCATTGCTGATTTTAATAGGCTTAATTACTTCACCTGTAAAAGCGGATGAAGTGAAAATTGAAAATGAAATTAAAGCAGCTTTTTTGGTTAATTTTATGCTGTATGTCGAAAATAATAATGAACGCTATTTATGTCTTTACAGCAAGAAAAAATTTGGTGAATTTATACATCGCTTTTTAGCAGAACAGAACACAAAATTTGGCGGCCTAAATATCAATATTAACTATATTGATTCAGTCAAACAGGCAAGTTATTGTGACGCCGTGTTTGTTTCATCAGATGACATGTTATCCATTGATTTACACGGTATGCCAAAAGATACACTTACAATTGGGGAAGTTCCTGACTTTTTGTCAGCAGGCGGTATGATTAAATTCTTCATTGAAGATGATCGTGTTTATTTTGCAATTAATATTGATGCGATTGCCGAGCGTGACATGATGCTCAGTTCTCAATTGCTTAAGTTGGCCCGTACTAGCAAGAATTGATAATTGCAATGGCTTATAACAAATACCTGTCTATAAGAAATAAACAAATCTTGATTATTATGTCAGTCAGTATAGCGATTTTAGGTCTGGCTGCCAGTTTATTTTTTATATATGAACGTGGGGATGAAGAGCGAAGAATTTCAACTGTGATTGATAATAAAGCAACATTAATCGCAGCAAATATTGCATCAACCCTACTTTTTAACGATACGGTTTCAGCCAATGAGACGCTGCGGACACTTAAAGTTGACCCCTCTGTATTGGTAGCAATTCTTTTTGATGAGAGAGGCAATCCGTTTGCCAGTTATAGTCAGGAAGGGCATGCATCGCAAATAGAAAACTATGAATTGCAGCCTGAAGGCGTTTATTTGGGAGAGTTCTTTGCGGAAGTGTTTCGCCCGGCGATGATTCAGAATAGTCGTGTAGGTACAGTGTATATCCGTAGTGATCTTAGGGGATATGATGAGAAAATAATTGATTATAGTTATATAGTCCTTATTATATTTCTAGTCAGTCTGGTGTTAGCGGCCTTTCTTACTCATCAATTTCAAAAAATTATTACGAAGCCAATTGAGAAACTGGCGGAGCTGGTCAGTCAGGTTTCAAAAGACAAGGACTATAGTATGCGGTTGCATATACAGAGCCATGATGAAATTGGAGTTTTAGTGCGTGCTTTCAATGGGATGCTCAGAACAGTGGAGGAGCATAAAGCGAAGCTCCAAAATCAAACAAATGATCTTGAACAATTGGTTCGAGTACGAAGTGAGCAACTGCATAAATTAGCATATTATGATTCGTTAACAGGCTTGCCTAACAGAAGTTTGCTCTTTCAGGAGATAGAAAAAGAGATTTCACGTTGTAATAGAACAAACTTATCATTCGCTTTGATGTTTCTTGATCTTGATCGGTTCAAGATGATAAATGATTCTCTTGGGCATGCAGTAGGCGATGAATTGTTACAAGAAGCAGCGAGGAGACTACTTGATTCGGTACGCAAAGAAGATGTTGTGGCGCGTATCGGTGGTGATGAATTTGT
>JAHZIU010000204.1 GCA_022601315.1 Betaproteobacteria bacterium | reverse complement strand
GACCACATTAACACTGTTTCTTGCTTTAACCCCAAACCAGGCATTCTCAACAACTGCTAATGTTTGCTTCAGTGTTGCAGGTGTTGTATCACCATCTTTTGTCGCATCCCAGATGCCTTGTAAAAATTCAGAAAATTTTTCTGCAGGGAATATTTTGTTGTTAAGAAATTCAGGCGATTCGGGGTTGTTATCCCCTTTATAAAGATTATAAGTACCGTTCCCCGAATTAAACGGCTGGTAACCAAACAAAGGCGGTATTTTTGAATCTATTTTGATATTGGTGGTTATTTCTTTTGTGGATTGATTAACGCTTAAGAAACTTGGCTCATTGACCGGTGCCAACGATGTGGATGAATTTACAAAAGCAATAACGTTATCAATATCCTGATAAGTCAGCATGGCTGCAATTCCTGTATTTTCCAGGCTGCCGCCATCCGCAAAACGTGTTGGCTTAATATCTTTTTCTGCTGTGGCATTTGCAACCGGCCAATATAAATACTGTGGAATGACATCTTTTAGACCAGCCGCATCTTCATCTTTTTTAAAAATACTCTGGGTAATTCCTAAAACTTTCAGCAGCTTTTGAAATTCCCTGCCTGTTTTTGAATCTGCTTTTTTTGATTTCAGTTTATCTACAAACCCTTGCACTGACGTAAGTTCATCAGCGGGCAGTTGATCTTTTAGCGCTTCTGCCGCCGCATCACCCCGCTGTTCAATAGCTCTTAGAAATTGACCAAAATCAGCTTCCCATTCTTTAAAGATATTTTGCAAGGTCTCTGCAAACGCCGCGCTACTGGAACCCACACAATCCAACAGCGAAAATGGCCTGGTTCCAGAGATTGTTACTAAATTTTGGTTGTCGGCAACATTTGTTTTGATTAATTCAGAGTTAAATGAAAACGAACTCACACCGCCACCACCCGGTTTCTTTCCATTGGCATCGGTTCCGCCGGGATCACCAACAATGCCGGTAAAAACAGGCGTACATTGCACAGGTGCTAAAAATTCGAAGCCATCTTTCTCAAGCGGTGTATTTGGTTCGGCATTCTTTACAAACATCGACGTATTACAAATAACAAATGGCCGCTCTGCTCTTTGCGTATTATTTACCAGCTTGTGACCGACTAAATTAGCTAAATTCGGATTCTGATTGGGCAGGTTTTGCAGTTGCGTGATTGTTGATTCATCATATGTGTAGTAGCTTGTCGGCGCTCTATCTTCCCCCGGGGTATATAGGTTATAGGGCTTCAATAGTCTACTGGCAATAACCGTTTGCCAGAGCAAGTTTGCAGGTGTTCCATGAAATTTATACAAAAAGAATGCCTGCACGGCGATATCAATCACCGAAAAATTTGAGATTATATTTTCACCCATATTACCCTTGGGTAACTCGTCCAGGGTTTCTGCCAGACTATGTCCAGGCGTCTTACTGGGAACCAATTTATTTGGATCATCAACATACGTATTGAGGTAATCATCATCACTCACATTTGCATCATCTAAATATGAAAATGTGACGCCCAGCCAGGAGCCACCGGAAACGGTAGAAATCGCTTTCGTTTGTGACAGTAAATCCCCTTGCCCATTATTCAGTTTCTTCAATGCTCTCAATTGGCCCATTGCTGCGGTCATCGCCCTTGAACCGCCGCCACTCAAACAAACACCCACATTACCCGGTGTAGGGTTTTTTCTTTGCTTTACGAAATCATCAATCTTTAAACCACCTGTGGGTGTTAATGTTAATTCTGCGGTGTAATTCTTTTCTTCAGGCGTCTGATGTAAAAAGCCAAATAAGCTCATGGTTGATTACTCCATTGTTGATATGATTTAAGAAAATATACGTCGGGAATACATTAACAAAGAAAATTTGCTACCTACGCTTTATATCATAACCAGCCCCTGCAGCGCGCAATCAAAATACATCTTATAGGCGCAACGAATAATCGTTTTAATCGATGATTTAATTCGATATTACTCGTTTTACCACTTGCACGTCATCGCGTATAGTTAACTTCGCTATGTAGAAAAATGTAACGAAGCAGCGACCAATAATGGTCATTTTTATTCGCATAGTGCTCACATTTCAAATTGTAGTCTTTAACACAAAGGAGTGAATTAAATGGAAGAAATAGCATGACGGTAAGTTTAGAAAGTGCATTTGATTTAACGCAAATTTTGGTCATTAAGGTAATGTCACTAACAGATACTGCTTTACATCACCATTCATTTGCGCTAAAAATTGATCGTGAGAGTTATCTTGCATAATTTCGCACTCTAAATTGGTAGGCAAATATGCATTGGGCCTGATCCCTAACTAAAAAAACCAATTCTTAGAGTCGCTGTAATTTGGGGCCTCGTACTTACTTGTATGTTTATTGGATTCGGGTATTCCCCTACTTTAGTACATGACGATAATTCTTACGCTGATTGTGTAGTCCAACCAGACTTACTCAGCAACTTACTGTTTAATTAGTTATTTTATTGAATGGCATAGAATTTGCTTTTACAGCCTTAAGCAATATGTTGCGATCAGTGAGACTAGAAAATAAACATATAAGGATAAAGAAAATGAAAAAATTATTAATCGCAGGAATAGCAGTCTTTACCACTGGATTGATCGGTTCTGCTCAAGCAGACGCAATCGTGATGGATACAAATTCAAACGCAAGCTGTTTAGCGCAATCCAGCAGTTCTCACAACATGGGCAATAGTGCTGGAAGCACTGGTGGATACGGTGGTTCGCCAACATTTTATGATTCAAGTCGTATGACAAATTTGGCTGAAAATCTTAAAAGGGTTACACAAGGCGATACGATCCAGATCACTCGTTCAAGAGCTGATTTAGTCGCAAGGCGAGTGCTCAATTTCACAACGGAATATACGGTCGTTAAATCATCAGATCCAAATGACCCCCACCTTGCCATTCAAGTAAAACCTTATGGCGGCAATGTTGTAAGGACGCTAACCTTTAACGATTGGAAGCAATTTGTGTTAAATGATAGAGGCGTAAACTTTCACCTGCATTGCGCATAAAGCAATACAGCAATAATCTGAAAATGGGCGCGTAATCTGCCAATTGAATCTCACTGAGTTAGTTTTTATTGAAAACAGGCTCTTATCGACACACAGAAAGCGCGCTCATAACAGCCTCAATATTTCTAGTTGGCTACACAAATCAAATTAGTCAGCAAAATAAAGAGGCGCTAGAAGTAAAAATTAACCGCAAGGATGGCCTCATAGTTTTCGTCGAATCGGTTATATTCCAAACGCAAGTCAAGGTTTTGCGAGAGTGAATGCCGCGCCTCAAAATTTGTGGTGAAGAAATCTTTGGTATCGCCAAGCACAAAAGCCTGATATCCGCCGGCAACTTTTACTTTCCAATCCTCTGTAAAATCATAAAACGCACCGATTTCCACATCACCGCCAAAGCGGTAGTCATGCTTCAAGTGGCCGGAGAATTCAGTTTTTACATCGATGAAAGAAAATAACAGCAACGGTGAAAAATATTCTGGCCGATAGGAAATGCCGCTGCCAAAGTTGCTTTTGTAAGAATTACAATAATTACAATCACGGTCTCTAAGCGTATCTATCTCCAAAGCCATACGCCATGACGGTTTGACAAATAACGGATCATAAGGATTCATCGCAGTAATGGCCAGAATCCGTGCGCGATCCAGCCTGAGCCGCTCGGACTCAAGATAATAACGCGTTTTAAAATCGAGAAAAATAATCTCCGAGTCCTTATCGTACCCCACATCCTTGGCCATCAGATCATGATAGGCCGGACGATAGGCCAATTCCAAAAAGGGTTCGTTTTGATTAAAGCCCATTCCAAAACGCGCACGATCCGCGCCGTGCCCTTGTTCCGGCGAACTCGAGAAATGAATGACCTGATCAACTTGATCAGGTTCATCACTTTCATCGCGAACATTTTGCAAGCGGCTTCTGGCCAAAAGAATCGAGTGTGGAATTTGCACTTCCTGAGCAATCTCTTCTTTTTGCATGCTCTGGTATTGAAGATAGTCCATATAGGCGTTTAATATTAGCGCCCTTGATTGCTCGGGGAGGCCACTGAAGACCGGGTCCTCAGGCATCACCTTCCCCTTGACCATTTGGTGGAAAATTTGCCTATCCTCATCAGTCATTGCCAAACGTTTATGATTCATCTGGCTCAATACCGCAGGTCGATACACGATCTGTTTGACCAGATTCTCTTGTTCCATGACAATTTTCACCGTATCAGACGGAATAACGCTGAAGAAAAACTGGTCCTTCATTTGCAACTCTGGGTTGGCCGTTTCTAGCAGCGATAGAATATGGTAGGAACAGTTTTCCTGAAAATAGTAATAATCAAAATGGGTACCACCAAGTTCCCACAAGTGTAACAACATGGTGTTTAATTGGTCTTCGGTAAAATCGAGCTCGTATTCCCAAAGGTCACGACTTTCCCAATTGTTATATTCCTGCACCTTGGTGTAATAAGGGAAAATTTCAAAGCGCCCCTCAAAAAACCCCATCAAACCCTTCAGTGCGTACAATAGTGCATTTTCCGTATCTGGAATGGCCGCATAGTTAGCACCGTAGTCCAATAACTTTCTTTCACCCTCGTTTCTGCGGCTGTCAATGCGTATCAACGTATGGCCAAACATTGATGCAGGATTGTTTAGAAAATATGATGCAAATACCAGCGTCACCCCGACCGGATCAAGCGCTTCAACCCAGCGCACCAAACGATCGCATTCTTGTATTTCCAAATACCTGGGATCGAAGTTTAATTCCTGATTCAGCCACTTGAAACGGGCAGGAAAACGGCACTGCGGATGTTCTTCGTCCTCGGCAAGATCTGACATTGGCACAAAAAAACTGGCGAGCGTTGCGGCCAATTCTTCTTCCGGGTTGGTTTTACCTTGCGGTGAGTTAAAGAACTGCAAACCATCCGCTTCACTGACCACGCCACCCAGCGTTTTCTTGCCATATTTTAGTAATAAATGCCAGGAACGTTGCTCGCTG
>JAHZIU010000024.1 GCA_022601315.1 Betaproteobacteria bacterium | reverse complement strand
TTGCCAACGTAATGGGCGACCAAATTTTACAAAAAGTGGCACAACCAGATATTCTTGTTTTTCATCAATCGATTGCATTAGACTTTTACCGTAGCGGGATAGTACATCTTGCTCCGGATAGCCAAACAATAATAGTATGGTTGAGAATAAATTGTAGTGGCTCGCTTTATCAAAATTTATCTTAGCCGCATCCAACATTGGTTGACTATATTTTGGGGAGTCAGTGATCGTTAATAATGGAACCAGACCTTCAGTTGGGTGCTCATTATATGAGCTGCAATGGCTCATAAAACCAGGTTCTCTTCTATGGTCCAGGTTTTGTGCGTGATCAGCTGTATATATAACCACATGATCACTTAAATCTATGTCTTTGAGAAATTCGTTGAAGAATTCGCCAACAGTCCAGTGAATAGCATTCTTATATGAATTGACCATATGTTCAAGATTTTCTCCAGGCGCTTCATTCGGTGCCATATAAGGTTTGTAGTAAGACCTTTCTCTGGGGTACTTTCCTTCGTAAGGCCAGTGGGCGCCAAGTTTTACAAAATATATGAATTGGGGCTGATCATCTTTTAACAAATCTTTGATTATTTGTGCCGCAACAAAATCTTTATTATGCATTTCTACATCATCATCTATTTGAATAAATGAATCTATCTCAGTTTTTTCATCTTCTGTCATGAAATTATGCAAGACACCATCGCTAGTCTGAGCATCTATATAAGTTGTTTGGTAACCCGCTTTGTTCGCATAAGACCAAATAGTTGGATTACTTCTCACTGCATCTGGCATTGTTGTTTTTGTGCCGCCCGTTCGTAAAATAACGTTGGTTGTATCACTACAGTTACCTGCTGAGGCGGCATATCCAAAGTTAGCAATATTATTTCGGTCAGTAAGATTTGTAACCATGCCATGTTCAGAATTAATATCTAAAAAATCAGCCCTTATACTTTCATCAATAATTAACAGTATATGTTTGGGGTTTTTCTCAGCAGCAGGGGTCATTGTGACATTTTCCCTGATTATGTCTTCATGGAAAATAGTATTATAAATAACAAGAAAACTACTCATTGCGACCGGGGTGACTTGGTTTGGCAACCCATTTGTGCCTTCTCCACCTTTTGCGTATATGATGCCTACAATAAGAAACATGGGCAACAATGGTGCGGTAGTAATCCAATATGTGAATCTTTTTGATTGTATTGCATAGCGGCCATACGGAGGAAGTATGATGGCAAATAGTCCTAGCAGCGTTACCCCCAATGATTCTATAAGGATGTTCCAATAAAAACTGAATGCCTGATCCGCATCGCCACGTACCCGCCACATGACTTCAATATCGTCAATACTCATATGATACCCGGATGCTCTGTAGAAAAAATCTCCACAGAATGCGGAAAAACTAATAATTAACCCCCAAGTAATTCGGATAGAATGTTTATTAGTAAAAGAAATCAAACAAATAGCGGAAACGCTGAATAACCATAGAATAATATAAATTGCTAAACTAGCGCTTATGCCTATTATTTCAATTCGAGACAATATTCCGTGGTTAGTAAATGTAAAAAACATACCAAGGAGGCCTAGCTTTAACCATAAAGAGATGTTTGAATATTTAGATGAACTATTAGATTCCATTTTTTTGATACGAATATTTTAAATAAAATGTAAAGGGAGATATTAAGAAAGGCAGTGTGTTCGCTGATCCATTGAGTCAACTACTATCCTTAATACTATGACACTTTTGCGAAACACGGCCTTTGTAATTAAGGCTGAAAATGCTGTCATTCTTTAAAGCATCTTGTATTTTTCCATCGATTTGGATCATAAAACTGTAAAAACAACAGCAATTATCACTATTTTCTGCTGAAAATAAGCATGTTTCTTATCTTTTCAAGCTTTTGGATAAATAATTTAGTCAATTTTTTCTAGAATAGCTTTCTCGGTGGGTGACCAATCAATTATACGGTCAATCTGATCCAGAAAATTACCTTTGCAGCGGCTACATCAAAATCTGAAAGTTTCATGGTATATAACTTATCTCATTGATTAGTATTATTGAATCTTATCAGGCATATGTTTTGCTGTGCAAATATACAGTATAGTTGAAGAATCTGTACTTTCTTAAGGACAAACTACAGTAATTCTTTTTTCAAGCAAAGTGAATGTTGCGGGTAATTGACCTATATTGTCACCGTCAGCTTGAATAGGTTCACCTGCATTGTTATGGATCTCCAGTTTTTGTCCTTCAACAATGTTTAAATCTTTCATTTTGTAGGCGCGTCCTAATACCATTGATAGCATTAAGCGCATAACAGCCCACGCACCTCGTCCTGAGAACAAAACAATATGAAAGTTTTTTTCAGTCAATTTCGCTTGTGGCGCAAGTACAAACCGGCCCCCATAAAAATGACCGTTACATACTACAACCGCTGTGGCAGAAGGTTGCAGCTGATCATCTATTTTAATTTCATAGGTTTTATCCAAAAATTGCCATAACAGTTGAACCGTACGGAAAATATAGGCGCCTTTACCAATAAATTTTTTAAGACGTTTATTCACACTGCTTACCACTGAAGCGTCAAACCCAACGCCAGCCATACAGATAAAGTATCGACTGTCTGATGTTGTCATAAGCTGTCCAATATAAACCTGCTGCGATTTTTCTGATGTGAGTGTGTTAGCCCAATTTAAAGGTGTTTTGCCGTAGCCAAGCTCATTGGCCAGTACATTTGCTGTGCCCAGTGGAATAATTCCTAGTGATTGGTTGTAACCTTCGGCCTTTACAAGGCCACTAACTACCTCATTTATGGTGCCATCCCCACCAGCCGCACAAACAACGTTGTAATTTTCATTCCGTGCTGCTTCAGCCGCCAACGCTATTCCGTCACCTGCTCGATGCGTGGGCTTAAGCGTGACTTCCCATTGCATTGCAAGTAATCTCCTTACGGTCTGAAATAGCAAATGCTGTTTCCTTTGGCCAGCAGTCGGATTAAAAATAATCAAAATATGTGGG
>JAHZIU010000203.1 GCA_022601315.1 Betaproteobacteria bacterium | reverse complement strand
TTATAGGCCTTGGTCAAATCTGACGAGATATAGACATATTCTCCATCTACGGATTGATAGTGACTAATTCGACCGCCCGCTAAATGTTTTTTGCTATCCAGTTTATCCGCCCAGTCACTCACGTTCTGCACCATACTACCGGTAGGTAAAATGACACGTTGCCCACCATCCGCCACATTGTTTTGGAAGAATCGGTTTGGCTGTACTTTTTCGCCAGGACGTAAAATTAATAAGGAATTCTTTGCCACGGTACGAATCGAGTAATTGAGTCGATTCGGGCCGGTGTAGTCACCATAGGTACTACTATTGACGGCTAACGGCGCGCCTTTGTAGATAGTGAAATGGCCTGCATCATAGTGGCCATGATGGGTAAATGTATGACCGGCACGAAAACTAATGAATGTTGCCGATGGCGACCAGTCAGAACGGATATATGCTTGATTTAGTCCGCCGCGACCAAACAGATCAGCGTACGGTAAACTCGTATCAAGCAACTGTAAGCCGGCTTTGTTTTGTTCGGCTTTCCCACTTCCACTTGCATGGACGATTGCCGTACGATTTATTGTTGGATCGTTAAACAATCTTAATCCCCAACGATAAGCATGGTAATAACTTTCCGCCCCGTGCAATTGTTCCAAATACTGCGAATAACGGGAAAACACAGGTTCACGCGTAGTTTGAGCAATCACATCAATCACGCGGCGCGTTTCATCTTTAAGATCAACCCGCGAACCTTCATCTCCTAAATTTTCAATACGATTGTCTGGGCGTGTTGCATGGATATGCCAAAGCCCCACACGTTTTAACAGTGTAAGAATACGTTCTTTATGTCGCGCATTTTCTAATCCATTCACATAAGCACTGGCTGCCAAACTGACAATCAAGCCCCTGTTTTGTATCCAATAGTTATAGCCTTCCGGCCAACCTTCTGTTAGCTCCAATGCTCTTACAACATCAAGAAACTGTCCTTGTGCCCTTGCAACCAACTTGCTTCGTAGCTCATTCCCAGTAGTATTTAACGTTACCGCAGTCAACCAAGCCATAGAAGCCAATGAGGTACGCCCATGCCACAGTGACGGTGAAGCATCGTCAAGAATTCTTAAGTAATCCTGCAAGGCATTTTCTATTTTAGACTCGATTAGTACGCGGTCATCCTGTGTCAAACCCGAATAATTGGCAATCAGATCATAGGCAAAAGCCAGTTCCCAACCATTTCCATAACGGCCGCTTACATTTGGCGTTTGTAATTGAAAATCTTTCAGCGCCCTAATTAGTTGCGATGCGGTATTGTGATCGCCATTGCTCACCCAACAAGAAGCCAGTGGCATTACAGCCTGCGATGCTGTGCAAGGGTCAAAATCCTGAATTCCCTGCTCCTGATATAACGCAATGCGTTGAGCAATTATTTCTGCTCCGCCATTGCCAGACCAGCCTGATAATTCAGGTAAGAGAATGCGTGGATGTGCGGTGCGTAATTGACCGTCAAATGCGTGGTCGGTAAAGCGTTGCGCAGGTGACAAGGCCTCAACAAGCCAAGGCATATCTACTTGGCTTTTTTCAACCGCTTTAACTAAAAATTGACTGGGTGTTAACTGGAAATATTTTAAGGCAGCGACTGCAGCAAAAATAACAACAACATGCGCCAGCAAACCAACGATAACTAAATATCCGGTTAATAAACGTTGCATTATGTGGGTTTTCTGCATCAGCAGGCTCAGTAACTGTGTTTAATATTTTGATTTTCAGAAAATCTACTGAAAGATTAAAGAGGTGTCAATCCAATTATGTTAAATAAACACATAATCACATTAATCGATTTTCTGAAATCTTCAATTTTAACGTCCTCGCCCACCTGCACGACGTGGTACGGGCGAGTTGTTAACGATTTTGCGTGCAAAGCCAGCTGGTTTTTTGGCCGTTGTGGTTGGTTTGGGTATTTTATGCGTTTTGTTTTTTGCGTTATTACGTGCCGGTTTTGCAGCACGTGGCTCACTGCCACGTCCATTCTTAATGGGTTCCGCTTTTATGCTCGGGTCAGGCTCAAAACCAGCAATGACTTGGCTGGGTAAATCACGTTTGACCAAGCGTTCAATGCCCGTTAGTAACTTGTTTTCATCCACGCACACCAATGACACTGCATCACCTTCTGCACCTGCACGGCCAGTACGGCCTATACGGTGCACATAATCTTCAGCCACATTCGGCAGCTCAAAATTGACGACATGCGGCAATTCATTGATATCAATGCCACGTGCGGCAATATCGGTTGCCACCAGCACTTGCAACGTGCCCGATTTGAATTTTGCTAATGCCTGGGTACGTGCCGTCTGACTTTTATTGCCATGAATGGCAAGTGATGGAATGTCGCTTGCCGTCAGGAACTCAGCCAACTTATTGGCGCCGTGTTTGGTACGGGTGAATACCAATACCTGTGACCAACCGTGTTGTTTAATCAGGTGGGCAAGCAAATCACGCTTACGCTTACGATCTACCGGGTGCACCATATGTGACA
>JAHZIU010000202.1 GCA_022601315.1 Betaproteobacteria bacterium | reverse complement strand
ATTGTCGCAACAAATGCAGCCATAATCATGCCGCCAAACACGCCAGTACCCATGGATTGCCGTGCTGCTGAGCCTGCACCTGTAGCGATAACCAAAGGCACCACGCCCAAGATAAATGCCATTGAAGTCATCACTATGGGGCGAAACCGTAATTGTGCCGATTGGATTGCTGCCTGCTTGATACCAACACCTTGTTTCATCTTCTGATTCGCAAATTCAACCAATAAAATTGCATTCTTAGCCGCCAAACCGATTAGCGTCACCATACCGATCTGGAAATAAATATCATTTGGCATATCACGCAATAATACTGCGACCAACGCGCCCGCAATGGCAAAAGGCACTGCCATAATAACCGCCAAAGGTAGCGCCCATGTTTCAAATTGTGCAGCCAGAATCAAAAACACCATGATGATGGCCAGGCTAAAAGCAAACAATGCGGCGGAACCGGTACTTTTTTCCTGAAATGCCTTCCCTGTCCAGGCAATCTGATAGCCATCCGGTAATGTTTCTGCCGCAAGCCGATCAACCAGTGCAAGAGCGTCACCAGAACTCAAGCCAGCTACCCCACTACCTAACAGCCTTGCCGACAACAAACCATTATAACGCTCCAATTGTTCTGCACCGACAACATGCTTTACCTTGCTCAGCGCAGATAATGGAATCATTGCACCAGAATCTGAACGCACATAAACTTTGCCCAAATCTTCTGGCTTCATTCGATATGCGGCTTCTGCCTGCAATTGAACACGATAAGTACGACCTGAACGATTAAAATCATTTACATATAGCGATCCCATTGTGCTTTGTAGCGCAGCATAAATATCTGCTATTTCTACACCTTGCGTAATGGCCTTGGCTTCATCAACTTCCACAAACAATTGCGGCACAGTCGCGCGATAAAAAGTATTGATGGAAGCAAGCAACGGTTCACGCCTCAGGACATTAATAAATTCATCTGCAACTCTAGCCAGCTCCTTTGGGTCCTCAGTCGTTCGGCTTTGTACGTACAATTCAAAACCACCTGTACTACCTAAACCACGAATCGCCGGCGGATTAAAGGCAACCGCCATCCCATCGGGTTGTTGCGAGCCAATAGCGAACAACTTTGCAACCATATCATCTGCAGTTGTCGTACGTTCCGACCAATCAGTCATACGAATAAATGCTGTAGCCACATTTGTTTTATTGCCACCGCCGATAAAATCCAGTCCATTAACAACAAATTGAAAGGCAACCGCCGGATCCTGCTCTACTTCAGTACGAATGGCATCTGTGGCTCTGACTGTGCGTGCCAGTGATGCACTATCCGGCAAAATAACAGAAGTGATTATGTAACCTTGATCTTCTGGCGGAACCAAGCTTCCTGGAATTATTTTTACTAAAAACAAAACGCCACCAATAAAGGCCAGAAAAATGAAAGAACTAATCAATTTATGTTGAATGGCCGCACTGACCATACTGACATAAAAATTACGTACCTGATTGAATCCTTTATTAAAATATTGAAAAAACTTCGCGTTATTGTGTGTTGCTTTAAGTAGCATGGCGCACAATGTCGGTGTAAGTGTTAATGCAACAACCCCTGAAATAACCCCCGCTACAGCCACAGTTACGGCAAACTGACGGTATAGCTCTCCAGCTATACCACCCAAAAAAGCAACCGGCACAAATACAGCAACCAATACCAACGTCATTGCCACCACAGCACTGGAAACCTGTTGCATGGCTTTAATAGCAGCATTAATTGGAGACAACTTCTCTTGCGTCATTAAACGCTCAATATTTTCCAACACCACAATAGCATCGTCGACCACAATACCTATGGATAACACCATAGCAAAAAGTGTCATGGTGTTAATCGAATACCCCAACATCCATAAACCCGCGAATGTACCAATTAAGGAAATGGGTACCGCTATAATCGGAATTAAAGTCGCTCGCCAGCTTTGTAGGAATAGATAAACCACCAGAACGACCAATATCATGGCCTCGCCTAGTGTCTTGACGACTTCCCAAATTGAAGATTTAACAAAATCACTGGTGTCATATGGAAGAACATATTCAATGCCTTCAGGGAATTCTTTCTGCAATTCGGCCATTTTCGATTTGATTGCAGCAGCGGTATCCAAGGCATTCGAACCCGTTTGTAAAAAAATACCGATGCCCACACCTGGATTCCCATTTAGTATGGTACGAATATCATAATTCTGTGCACCCAGCTCAATCCTCGCGACATCTTTAAGGTATAACACGCCGCTTGGTCCTTCAGCTCGTAAAATAATATTACCAAATTCTTGAGGCTCCAATAACCGGCCTTTCGCTGTCACGGTATACACCAGCTGTTGATCTGACAATGCCGGTTCCTGACCTATTTTACCCGCAGCATATTGAGTATTTTGCGTTCGGAGTGCAGCCGTAATATCACTGGTTGTAATACCCAATTGCGCCATGCGATCAGGTCGCAACCATATCCGCATCGCATAGTCTTGTGAACCAAAAATTCTTGCCTCGCCCACACCATCTGTGCGCTTTAAATCATCCAGAAAGTTATTGGTGATGTAGTTACTTATAAAAAGTGGCGTATGCCGCTCATCCTGTGAAGTCACTGCAAAAACAAGCAGTAAATCGTTTGCTCGCTTTTGCACGACCACACCTGTGCGCCTAACCTCTTCAGGCAAACGTGGCAAAGCGATATTTACTTGATTACTGACATTAAACGTTGCAATATCAATATCAGTGCCAATCTCAAAAGTAACGGTAATCGTCAATTGGCCACTAGAATCTGCGATAGAATTAAAATAAAGCAGTCCCTCAATACCACTCAGCGTTTCTTCGATAGGTGCTGCAACTGTTCTAATCAACGTTTCTGCACTGGCACCTGGAAATGTGGCTGCTACCCGAATGGTTGGCGGTGTGATTGGGGGATATTGCGCAATCGGCAACTGCATCGCTGCAGCAAAGCCCGCCAATACAATAATGATGGATAAAACCGACGCAAAAATTGGTCGCGTAATAAAAAACCTGGTCATGTGAATGAGATCTATATGATTAGAAAAGCGATCCGCTTTACGGGCTCCGCGTTAGCTGCGGTTCAACAATGCTACCTGGACTTAATTTGATTATATTATCAACAACTACCTTATCACCCGCATTTAACCCTTCCAAAACCACCCAATCTTTGCCGACCCAGTCACCGACAATAATCGTTCTTACCTCTACTTCATTACTACCGTTGACCACATAAACATAACGCCCCAGATCAGAAGTCAAAACAGCAGCCTGGGGCAGAACATAAACTTGACTTGTTTCTCCCGCCGTGACTCTAACACGCGCAAATTGTCCCGGCAAAATCCGCTCATCCGTATTCTCAAAAGTAGCACGTAATTGCTGCGTTCCTAACAATGGATCAATCCGGCTATCAGCAAAATTGATGCGGCCCTTTTGCTGATATTCCGTGCCATCCGGTAAAATGACAATAACTTCCTCTACATTTTGTTCATTTAGCCGGCCACCAAAACGTACCAGTTCATTGTCAGAAAAACTAAAACGAACCCAAATCGGTGATAATTGAGTCATTGTTGTTAGCAAGCTGCTATTGGCAGCCACTAATGCCCCTTCTGAAACCTCAGCACGACCGGTCACGCCATTAATCGGCGCTGTAACTGTTGTGTAAGTCAGATCTAACTCGGCCTGTTGTACACGCGCTTTAGCCGCTCGTAATGCCGCATCAGCCATAGCATGGTTAGTAATTGCACCTTCATAGGCACGTAAGCTTATAAAATCCTTTTCAAATAATTTTTTCTGTCGACCTTCTTCACGCTTCATTCGTAACACCTCGATACTTTGCTCCAGGAACTCAGCCCGCATCTCATTCAAAGTAATCTGAAAAGGTTCAGGATCAATTAAGAACAATGGCTGCCCTGCGACAACAGAAGCACCCTCATTATATAAGCGTTTAATCAGAATACCACCTACTCGCGGGCGAACTTCAATTTCTCTGGCTCCTTCCGTTTGTGCAACAGTTTCTGCACTTATTGGCATATTGACAGGATGGACTTCAAGCACGCTCACTGGCATCGCTTCTGCCAGCATATTATTTTCAGGCACTGACTCAGTATCTGAGTTGCCACAAGAAACCAATATACAGCTTACAAACAGAATACATAAACAAACAAAGTTTTTTTTCATTAAAAGTCTAATATTAATCACATTTCACAAATCCCAACTAAAAGGCCACAAATGCGTAATGGGGTTCTGTATAATGGATATTTGAATAGTTGGCTGACAAAATTGATGTGCGTTAAAGGAAAATGGTGAAATCAGGATGACAGGTCTTTGTATTATGACTTGCTTTCCGTTTAGATACACAGCCAAATCATCACTTATTTTAAAAAAATCTATACATGATTACAATTAAAATTAAGTCGTCTTGATCAGTCACACTTCATTTTGAGTAAATAAACTAAAATAAAAGGTGCATCGAAATGCCTATCCATTATTTTATGGCCATATTGGCTTTCTGCAGTATGTCTTCAGCAGTCATTGCTCAGACATCATTTAAACTGCCCGAAACTGTAAAAGTTGATCCCGCAGCATTAAACTCTGAAGAAATTTGTGACCCAATCATTTCTGCGGCATGGCGCGAAGCCCAAGAAATTGAAGGTGTAAAAATCCGCGCCTCAGAACGTTGTAGCCCGGACAATCCATATTTGATTGCTGCTGCTGTTAAAGGAACCAATAATATTTCCATGGGAACATTAATGGAAACAGCCCTCTCTCCAGACACCATTATAAAAACAGATGACTTGGATGGTGATGGCGATCCTGATCGAATCATCATCAAACTAGAAGTAATGGAATTGAATGGTCCGTCACCTGACTTCGAAGGCCTCATACCTACGTTTGATATCGCTCCGGGTGTTCAACCTGGCGCATGGGTATTTGCCCCTAAGACAAGAGGCATGTCAACCGAAAACTTTGAGAGTGTCAGAGCAAACGCCTTATTACGTTTACCTTCGCCAGTAATTCGTGTTGAACAAGGTGACATAATCCAAATTGTTCTGGAAAACACCCATTATCTGCCACACACCATTCACTTACACGGCGTTGATCATGAATATACACATGCGAATGGGCATGTCACAGGTGGTGACGGTGTACCGCAAACCAGTGAAATGTTTTTAATGCCCGGTGAGAAAAGAATCTATGAATTTCAGCCGCGCCAAACCGGCACAATGCTGTATCACTGCCATGTACAAACTCACACCCAT
>JAHZIU010000023.1 GCA_022601315.1 Betaproteobacteria bacterium | reverse complement strand
ATTGGATGTATCTTGACCATTGCCGTTACCGTGACCGATCATGGGACCTGCAGAAGTCGTCTGCCCATCAACGTCATCCGCACCACCGCCATCACCCAAAGAAATATAAAGAAAACCGTCTGGACCAAAATTTAACCCGCCGCCATCATGATTAAATTGCGGCTGCTCAATTTCCAGAATTGAACGTATGCTACTCGGCTCAACAGGCAATTGTACATTTTCGTCACGATTTAATTGCAATTCCAGGATCACACTTTTATGGTCCGCTTGAGCACCACTCGGTATGGTTGAAAAATCACTGTTTCCATCTGCAGGTTCTGATGTATAGGTATATATCAAGCCACTTGTTTGAAAGTCAGGCGCGAAGGCAAATCCTAGCAAACCTCTTTCATCAAATGTATTTGCGCCAGCAATACCAAGCGATACCAAACGATTAGAAAGATCCAAATAAATACTTTTTTCGCCGCTGATTAAATTGATTCTCCAAAGTATCCCATCTTGATCACTGACATATAGATGCGTACTATCGCTAGGCGCAGCAACGCCCCAGTTGGGTGCTGTTAAACCGCTGGCAATGGGTCGTAAACGAACACGTACTGACCCTTCCAGGATAGGCGCAGGATTTGGACCTGCATCATTTACAACCGTTGTTTCGGCACTAAAGTCATCTATCACTGTGTAGCCACTGGCACCATTATTTTGTAATGTTATTCGCGAAAAAGATGTATTTGTAAGATTGACCTCAGTCCAACTTGTCGTGCCATTAAAACTATTTAACTCGTTCCCTGCGGCATCAAGAATTTTCAGCACACTGCTCACTGATGAGTTCTGGTCTCTAAAAAAGAAAACGGTTGAATCCGCTGGATTGGACAATTCAACAACGCCGACTTGCCCGCTATCGATCATCCATGAATGTGTGCCTGTATGATAAAGACTAAAATTACCAATGGATTTTGCTTCACCATTGGAAAAAATAATGGTGTCGGATTCCTCGCCTAATGTAAATGAACCAGAAGTATCGGAAAACTCAAAGCTTGTTGAGAAACTTCCACTCATGACGGGAAGCCCATATAGACAAATGCTGACTGCTACCAGCAAGTGATTAATTCGTTTCAAATGCAGTATATTCATCATTCCATTCCCCATAGTTTAATCACCAAAAATTACGCTACTCATGCAGTGAAAATTCATTGTTAGCATTGAATGGTGCATAATTTTCGTAATGATCACAGCGCCTACTGGTTTTATTGGAATTATTAACAAGGCATCGTGTATTAATGTAGAAAAAACACCGAACAAGACGTCACTAATGCAACGTTATCAAATAGTAATTGACAACAAACAATAAGACAACCACAGGAAAATCATAAATCACTCGCAGATTGTATGTGGCAATTATTCATACAATAGTAAAAAATGTAGGATCAATTGTAGTACTATAAATTTTTGAGACAAAGGTGCGTTTCTAAATGTAGCGTAATTGAACCAAGGTTAGCTTCTCAGAAACACCATCTTGGTCAGCCCGTTTTCCTGTCGACAAGAAATACCTTTTAATAAACTGGCATTCTTTTATTAATCGCACTAACTATTAGTAATTTAATAAAAATATGTGCTCTGTATACAGTCATAAACACACCTTCAGGTTAAGTGGCACAACACTGTTTATTAAGATGGGCCTGTTACTACGACTACGCGACCATCTACGCATTATCAGCTTTGCCTTCTTATTCATGCTTGGTGGCTGTGCAAATCATTCTGTGCTTTATGTAAAGCACAATAAAAACGACAGTTATCCCTATCAAGCGGAATGCATCTCAAAGAAAATCAATAAAACAAATATAGCCGATGCCTTAAGCGAACATATCGTTGATGTTGATAAACAGGGACGATTCAGACCCATCAAGTTTTCTATTAATTGCGCACCTGATCCGCAGTTGGAAGGAGAACAGGACAATAATATCGAAGAGTTGGTGGAAAACATCGTTTCCAACCTAAAAAATAAAAACTTCCAAGAATTATTGATTTATATACATGGCGGACTTGTAACAAGACAGGCAGGCATTGAGTCGGCTGTGGAATTGACACAGGCTGTTCTGAGTGAGGACAGTAATATTTACCCTGTGAGTATCGTATGGCGCTCTGGCGGCTGGGAATCCTATATGGATCAGTTATTCAGTGTTCGTAATGGCATTGTGGACAAACCGTTAGCCATTGCTACTTCGCCATTCAAGCTCAGTTCAGATCTGGGGCGTGGCATCATGGATACGCCTTATGCCGGTGGCTTGGAAGCTCACCGCCTGTTCCTGTCACTACAAAACAAATTGAACGATTGCACCGAATCACACAACGGTAAGGAGACTGTAATTTGTCCGGAGCCACATGATTTTTCCGCACTTGATAAGGTGGGTGATGTACTCGGGACAGCACGGTATTTTCTTATGACACCAGTACGCGTTGGAACAGCGCCTTTTATTAATGGCCTGGGTCGTTCCGGGTATGAAAATATGATTCGGCGTACACGCGAGGCCTTTCTACGAGACACCGATCTATCATCAGATTTTGAGGACCACAAAGGCGCTGTTTATCAGTTTTTTGAAGCGTTGCAAAAACGCATAAATATACAAACCCATAATATAAAAATTACCCTCATAGGACATAGCATGGGTACTATGTTAGTCAATGAAATCATACGACAATTTCCAGAATTACCATATAATAACGTGGTGTTCATGGGCGCTGCTGTCAGTATCAGGGACTTTCAAAATGCTATAGCTCCTCATCTTTCCAACGAAGAAACATTCAAGTTCTACAACCTAAGCTTATTACCGGTTGCAGAAACCAGAGAAATGAATGACTTTTTAAATGCAGTTCCAAGTGGCAGTTTGCTTGAATGGATCGACGATATGCTCACTTCACCACCAACTCTAGCTGATCGAACGATCGGAAAATGGGTGAATGTTCGTGATGTCATGCCGTCTTTTCCAGAAAAATCCAGAAAAAACATGACAATGCGTATTTTTGGAACAAGAGTAGGACAGCCCCAAGAACATGGACAATTCAATGATATTAACAGGTGTTTCTGGCGAGAATCATTTTGGACTGCTAAAGATGGACCGGAATGGGACGAGCACTTCAACAACTGCTCAAATTACCTGAAAGAAATATGGTGAATTCTGCAAAATTTTTTGCGCAATAAAAAAATGGCGCCGCCATCGCGACGCCATCAGTGCTAATACACTTTAGGGTATTGTTGTATTCGTGGTTATTGCGGTTCAAATATAAAAATTTCCACCCGGCGGTTTTTTGCTCGGTTCATCGGGCTGTCATTAGGTACTTCTGGTTCATAGGAACCACGGCCATCAATATGAATACGATTGTACTGCACACCCTGACTGGTTAAATAATCACGTGTATTGGCCGCACGATTAACCGATAATGGATTATTAATTGAATCATTGCCGGTACTGTCAGTATGTCCTACGATATTAGCCTGGGCATTTGGATTATTCCTTAAACCTGCAACCAGACTATTGAGTATCGGGTACATTTCCGGCTTGACAACCGCACGCCCGGAATCAAAAGAAATATCGCTTGGAATATTCATTTTAAGCTGATTATTCGCAGTCTGTGAAACCTGAATACCTGTACCGGCTGTTGCTTCCTTCATTTGTCTTTTCTGTTCTTCCATTCTTGAAGACCAAATATAACCACCTACTGCACCAACACCGGCACCGATAGCCGCGCCTATTCCAGCATCACCTGCTAAGGCACCAATAGCAGCACCAGATGCAGCACCGAGACCCGTACCAACTGCAGTACCTTGCGCGGTATTTTGTTGTGATTGTGTCATGTTGGCACATCCAGCTAATACCATTAGCATGACAAATATTGGTGTTACTCTGTTAGCAAGTATCTTCATAGTAATTTTCCATATTGTTTATTAATATTCTCGAACAAATTGCCTACTGATTTACGCTAAAAACTTTTTACGTATCTAAATGCCGTCTACTCAATATTTATGAATACTATTAGACGGATTAATAGATAAGAAGTTTAATGCAAAATTATGACGTCATAGTCACTTAATTTAATAATAGCTATGTAAACATGTAAAGGATTGGGACCCTATGACGCTAACAAGTAAAAAATAAAAGTCACCTATTACATGCCATTCCATTTTATACTTCAATAACGTGCAGTTATGTAATTCTTTTGAAGAGAATTAGACTCACAGATTTACTCAAATACGCATTCCCAACCAATCAACCACTAGCTAGGAGAGTCCCATGAAAAAAACAAATATGATAATCGTTGCTCTAGTTTTTACCGCAAGTGGCATTGCCACTCATGCTGCGGCTGGTCCGTGTGATGAGGGCATTTCATTCCTTAACCCATTGACTAATCAGGTTGATATCAACGGCATTGAATTTAATGGTGGCGTTTTTGATGCTAAAGTCGGTATTGTGAGCGATGATGGATTATTACCTGTACTACAATTCGAGGCTTCAACTACAGATACAATCAATCCCAGTAATCGATTCAATCCATCTACTTCACAGGTGGAGCTTGACTGTATCGTATTTAATGAAAACACTTTTCGTGCAACCTTAGACGTCGTGCAAGACGGCAACGAAACAAAACTCCAGATTGCTGATGTAGGCACTGTTTTTGACGTCGCCCAGACTCAGGATTGGACCGTAGATTATAGTAATAGCTTTCCAAATGACCCATTGGTATTAAACGCCGACGGTAGCACTACACTATCAACTTTCCCAGGGACATATACCACAGTACAAGATCAGATATTAATTGATTTGGGTTTATCAACACTTAGCGGCACTATAAATGTAGGTCGAATTAGTGGTAGCTTTAGCCATTTCGGAGAAACCGGCAGCTTCTCTGCTGTACCAACAACCACTGGCCAAAAAGCGACGCTTAATAATGACCGGTTTGAGGT